>CAYJUB010000161.1:0-5682 GCA_964373145.1 uncultured Moraxellaceae bacterium | reverse complement strand
GTCGGCATATCCAACTCCATGTTTTATATTGTGAAACATCTGTCAAAAATTCTTTTATTCACATCTACATTCATTTCTAAACGCGATCAGAGCGAAACCACCGCATTCACAACGGCTGTTGTTGCATCAGGTTTTGCCTGTAAACGGGATTTTTCTGCCATCGCAAGCAACGTCTCGCGATTCATCAGCGGACGTAACTGGTCAGCCAACACATCAGGCGTTAACGTTGCCTGTGGACAAAGCAGCGCCGCGCCCACATCACTTAAATAACGCGCATTCGCCGTTTGATGATCGTCCACAGCATGTGGCAATGGTACGAATACCGCAGGCAAACCGACCGCCGCCACTTCGGACACGGTCAACGCTCCAGCACGGCAGATAATGAAATCTGCATTGGCATACGCCGCCGCCATATTATCGACAAAAGGCAGCACTTCAAACGATAAATACGCTGATGTTAAACCTTGATAACGCGCCAACGTTTCATCAACTTGTTTTGCACCACATTGATGGCGCACATGAATCTGTTGATCGGCAGACGCCAACTTCGCCAATGCTGGCGGAATGCGCTCGTTCAACGCTTGCGCGCCCAACGAACCACCAATCACGAGCACTTGAATCGCACCCTGACGGTCTGCAAAACGCATTGCAGGTTCAGCCACATTTAAAATATCTGCACGCACTGGATTTCCAGTGGTTTGGACTTTTTCAGAAGGTGCAAAGGCTTGAGGAAATGCCTGACAAACCGTGGTCGCAATGCGCGACAATTGACGATTGGTCATGCCAGCAATCGCATTCTGTTCATGCAGAACCAATTTGATGCCGAGCAAGCGCGCCGCCAAACCACCCGGCCCAGCAACATAACCGCCAAAACCGACCACCACATCAATCTTTAACGCACGCATCAACCGCATCGCCGCCAGCGTGGCTTTAATAATTTTAAACGGCGCAGCGATCAGGCGTTTAACGCCATTACCACGTAAACCTTGGATATCAATCGGATATAACGGAATGCCTGACGATGGCACCAAACGATGCTCCATGCCCGACATCGTCGCCAGCCAATGCACGTCAATACCTTGCGCGCGCAACTTTTCCGCAACCGCCAGCGCAGGAAAAATATGCCCGCCTGTACCTGCCGCCATGACCATCACATTCTTGACCGGCTTCGGAGATAAAACGTGTGATTGAGTTTGATTATTCAATACCAAGTTAACCTATGTTTGAGTGCAAATGATGCCGCTGTGATTAGGAAAAGAGCCGACCTAATATGGTGCGCTCAACATTCGCCATGATACCTGTTTGTATAGCCATCTTTGAAGAGATTCTTTGCATTTGACCGATCAAAGGCAACGGTTTGTAGGCTTTTTTTTAAGGGAATGGGCGATATCGGATTTTCTGATGTGTTTTAAGGAAATAATCATGATTTTTTGATGAACAACCTGACACAGACTGATGCCGAATTGACTGAAAAAGGAGTATCTTATGGTTCATGATCTGCTGAAAAATACTGAAAAGCACAGCATTCAAATTATTTAGAAACGAATATTGAAATCATTCAAAACAAACACGGACTCAGTTGAGGTTTTATCATGACATTTTCAATCTATACCGCACTTGTTCCACCCGCTAAACATATCCTTGAAAATCAATCCAAAATTCTCGGAAAAGCCGCCGCTCATGCAGAAGCACAGCACATTGATCCATCCACTTTATTGTCGGCTCGACTCGCACCCGATATGTTTCCGTTGAGCCGCCAAATTCAGATTGCATGTGATACCGTCAAAAAAGGCGCGGCGCGTTTGGCTGCTGTTGAAGCACCCGCTTTTGAAGACAATGAATCGACGATTGAAGAACTCCAAGAACGCATCGCCAAAACCATCGCGTTCTTAGAAAGTATTCACGAAAGCGACTTTGTCGGCGCAGAAACGCGCGCTCTTAAAATCCCAATGGGGCCAGAAATCGTCATGGATTTTACGGGGCAGGATTATTTGAATCAGTGGGTTCTACCGAACTTTTATTTCCACACCACTACCGCTTACGACCTTCTGCGTCAACAAGGCGTGCAACTTGGAAAGCGTGATTTCTTGGGTTAATACCTACTTTAGATTTTTCTCCTTCCCCTTCAAGGGGATGAGCTAGGATCAGCGAGGCACTGCTTCGCCCTAGCGCAAGACGAAGCAATAGCGGAGTGTGGGATGGGGATGGTTTTAAAAGTCAAAAGCTCCCCCTTCTAAATCTTCCCCCTTAGGGGAAGACTTCAAAGCAAAAGCTACTACCTCAAAAAAACAAGGTCAACTCAATGAGCAAAACCCCTGATTATCAAGACGTCATTTCATTTTGGTTTGAAGAAACGAAACCGAAGCAATGGTTCAACAAAGATGTGCTGTTTGATGAAACCATTCGCATGCGTTTTGCGGATATTCATGCCAAAGCAATCCATGGCGAACTCTCCAAATGGCGACGCTTTGGTGCGCTCGGACGCTTAGCGGAAATCATTGTATTGGATCAGTTTTCAAGGAATTTATTTCGAGATGACCCACGTCAATTCGCCGCTGACACGATTGCCTTGGTGCTTGCGCAAGAAGCTATACGCGGTGATTTTGATCAGAAATTGACAAAAGAACAGCGCGTGTTTTTATACTTGCCGTTTATGCATAGCGAGTCTGCGCATATTCACAAAAAAGCACTCAAGCTCTATACCGAGTTGGGACTGAAACAAAATCTAGATTTTGAGAATAAACACAAAGCGATTATTGATCGTTTTGGTCGTTACCCACATCGTAATGAAGTGTTAGGAAGAGTTTCAACAGAAGAAGAAATTGAGTTTTTGAAACTGCCTGGCAGTCACTTTTAAGTAAAAATCATGTTCGACTTAAACCAAGTTTTGTCGTTTAAGTCGAATGATTTCTCGCCACTATTTAGTGGTCACGACCATCGTAATGTTTTATTTTCAACGCCGAGATATCGACGCCTTCTAAGCAACGGACATTGATTGCCGCCATTTGCTCACCCCTCGGCGACGGCGCTTCGCCGAACGGATGAATGCCGCATTTTGGGCAAAACCGATGTTGGATGACGTGTTTATTGAAAGTATAGGTGCTCATGTTTTCTGGTGGCGTGAGCAGTTTGATGGCATCGCGTGGCACAAACCACATCAACGTGCCTTTGCGTTGGCACATTGAGCAATTGCACGACATGACTTCTGGAATCTCACCTTCAACCTCGAAGGCAATTTGACCACAATGACAACTTCCTTGGTATTTCATGGCTTGACTCCATTTTTTTGGCTTAATCAGCTCATCATACGCTTAATTGGGAGTTGGGTGAATTGCTCTATACATTCTACATTTCCCGTATTTTTACTTTATTTACAGTTTGTGATCTTCATTTTTGTAGACTAACATCAAGCTAATCTCATACAGCCCCAAAATTTATGTTCAATCTTGCCCTATCCGAAACAAACAAGAAACTCATCCATGAGTATCGATTGAAACTGGCTCAATTTTTGGAAATGATGGGACGATCTTGGCGTCTGATCTTAGGCGTCGTCTTATTTTCGATATTCGCAGCATTCGTACTCACACTGATCGTGCCAAAGAAATGGGAAGCCTCAGCGACGCTGCAAATTGCAAAAATACCATCACTCGCAGGTGATATCACGTCAGTAGAAGACCACCTACAAAGTGTAGAAAACATCAATCAGATTGGTTTTAAAGAAAAAATTCTCAGCAACTTACAATTACCGACGAGTCAAGGGCAAGATCAGCGCAGTGATATTTTATTAGACACCCTGATTGCCAGTCCGATTGAAAACAAAGAATGGATCAATATCTCTGTATCTGCTTACAGTCAACAGGATGCATTAAAAAGTATTCAAACCGCAATTGCTGAACTCCAAGCGATGCATGCTCCGATGACACTCCCCAGCATAAATCGTCTGAACAATGAATTGCAGACCGTCAATCAGAGTCTATCTATTGTTAACAACAACATTTCAGCACTCAACCGTCAGATGTCACGAGGCAGGGCGTATTCAGCTGCGACTAAACTTCTACAAGCCAAAGAGTCGAGAAAAAGAGCGTTGGAATTACAACAAGCACAGCTCAATACTCACTTGTCATTAATCGATGAACTTTCAACAAAACCTATTTATGCGATAAATAATCCAGACAAACAGACCTTTCCAAATCGTATTGTTTTCTTAATCTTGGGTGCGCTATTGGGATTATTATCGGGTTGCGGAATTGCTTGGTGGAAAGATAGAAAGTAAGTTCAGTATGCATTTCATGCCTGCGTAGTTTCCGTAGATACCGTTAGCCCCGTCAACAGTTTTCCCAGTCTCAAACAGTTTTTTAACGCACATGCAACTCTGAATTAAAGGGTTGTTGTGATTTAAGGACGGCTTGAGCAATCGTTAGAATCTTACGCATCAAAGCCACAACAATCGACTTCGGTGCTTTACCTGATTCTTTCAGACGAGTAATAAAGGGTAGAAATGCCCTTTTACGACCATAGGTTGCCAATGCAGGCATAAAAAGAATGCGGCGTAAATCTGCATGCCCTGTTTTAGAAATTTTACTCCTACCCCGTACACTTGATCCCGATTCAAATGGATGAGGGCTTAAGCCAGCAAACGCAGCAGCTTGTTTGCCTCGACTAAAACGCTGACCGTCACCCAAATACGCCAGTAGCCATGGCGCAGTTTTCTCGCCCACCCCAGGAATACTGTCTAAAAGCTGCTGGTTACGTTTGAGTGTTGGATTTTGATCAATATGATCTTGGATGCGTTTTTCCAATTGCTTGCTCTCTTTTTCAAGACAATCAATAATGAATTGAATGCTGACCTGAACAACTGTCGCTGCGGTTTGAATACGATTCCTCTCCGCATACAAACAATCATTTACATGCTGCAATTGACGAACTAAAAGTAAAAGCTGGCGTTGTTCCAGTGGTTCTGGCTGCCAAACTGATGGGCGTTCACGTTCACAGAAACGGGCAATTAAGCGCGCATCTTGAACATCTGTTTTTCCGCGCTGCAAGACACTTTTACCGTAAGCAGAAATTTGAGCAGGATTAACCACGCTCACCTGATGACCAGCATCAGCGAGATATTCAGCTAGGGCTTCCCAATAAACGCCTGTGGCTTCCATACAGGCGTGTAACTGAGAAACACCATGCTGAGTTAGCCACCGTGACAGTGAGGCAAATCCTTCTGGCGTATTAGGAAAGACTTTGCTTTTGAATTTATCTTTTACAATCAAAGCAACGTCAAACTTGAGTTTGGCTATATCGATGCCGAGAATACTGTATTGAATATCCATTGCAATCAACCTTGTGAATGCGGGCTGTATAGTTGCTATACGCCCAATATACCGTTCGAGTTAAAATGGATTAAACTGATGAAATGGGCTGGATCTACGTTACGAGTTATGAACTCAAGGGTGCGCACAACTCCATTCCATCAGGCACTATCGTTAGAAAAGTAATTTAACAAGGTGCAGAGTCATAATACAAGGGTGCAATAAGCCAAAGCGCATTGCACCAATCAGCATTGGAATCGAATCATACGTAATTTCGAATTGAGGATGGTGCAATGCGCTAAGGCTTATTGCACCCTACTTTACTGCCATAGCTCATCAAAGCGTGAAATTTCGCCACTAAGTTTCTCTTTCACTATAT
>CAYJUB010000160.1:2543-5686 GCA_964373145.1 uncultured Moraxellaceae bacterium | reverse complement strand
AGGCGAAGCGTTGGCAACTCTGGTTGTAAACAACATGCGCGGCATCATCAAAGTGTGTGCGGTTAAAGCACCAGGCTTTGGCGACCGTCGTAAAGCCATGTTGCAAGACATCGCGACTTTGACTGGCGCAACTGTGGTCAGCGAAGAAATTGGCATGAGCTTGGAAACAACTCAACTGACTGACCTTGGTTCAGCACGCAAAATCACTGTTGGCAAAGAAAACACTGTTATCGTTGACGGCGCTGGTCAAAAAGCTGAAATCGATACACGTGTTCAAACTATTCGCCGTCAAATCGAAGAAGCCACTTCTGATTACGACCGTGAAAAATTGCAAGAACGTGTTGCGAAATTGGCTGGCGGCGTTGCTGTTATCAAAATCGGTGCTGCTACTGAAATCGAAATGAAAGAGAAGAAAGACCGTGTTGACGACGCGCTGCATGCAACTCGTGCTGCGGTTGAAGAAGGTGTTGTTGCGGGTGGTGGTGTTGCGTTGGTTCGTGCAGTTTCTGCACTTGATGGCCTCAAAGGCATCAACGATGACCAAACTGCTGGTATCAACATTCTCCGTCGCGCAATGGAATCACCATTACGTCAAATCGTAACCAACGCTGGCGAAGAAGCATCTGTTGTTGTCAATGCTGTTAAAAATGGCACAGGTAACTTCGGTTACAACGCTGCGACTGGCGAATACGGCGACATGATCGAAATGGGTATTCTCGATCCTTCTAAAGTAACGCGTTCAGCACTTGAACACGCTGCTTCAGTTGCTGGTCTGATGTTGACCACTGAAGCGATGATCACTGATGCAGTTGATGACAAAGGCTCAATGCCTGACATGAGCGGCATGGGCGGTGGTATGGGCGGCATGATGTAATTTGCTGCTTTAACCTGTTTTAAAAAAGCCCTTTTATAGATTATAGAAGGGCTTTTTTAATTAACTCAATATATTGAACACAAAAAGTAGCAGATATAAGACTATATCTCTATTTTAAAATTATTGACTGCAATGACCTTTTTCAGCAAATGAAAGTTCTTGGATTGCTTTCTTTCCAGTTTCCTCATCTACCAACTTTAAGTTAGCCCCACCAACAAATACACCTGGCTTAATATACTGTTCAATAAAATAACTATTTCCTGCAACGGTTTTCACAATCAAATCATTCGGCGAAAACTCTGATTCAGTAGAAACTTTATGCTCTTGATTACCTGTAACTTCTTCAAAAAAGAACACACCTCTCGCTGACTCACCCACACATTTCCCATCAAGCAAAATATTCTTTTTTAAAGCAGCTCCAACTATTGAATTTGAGCGGTAAATATATAAGTTGGATTGACCTTCTTTTGCGGCATTAAACTGCTTAATTCGAGTTGCGGTTTCTACATTCCCCATTGGTACAGTTGCACAACCAACAAACATTGTACATACACCAATAACACCTAAAAAATTCTTAAACATCTTTACTTTCCTACTATTTTAAAGATAATCAAATATATAGCGTAAACAGCTAGTTTTCAAGCAAGAACAGTACTAGAAAATTATTATAATAGACATTTTTAAGCCATCGTAGTATTTACCAACAATTCATTGGATTAAAAGCAGTTTCCGTAGATTAAGCGAACGACCTTAATCTGATCGTTGGGCTTCGTTCCTCAGCGCCAACCTACCAAGCTCAAACATACTTACTTTAACTTGTTGTAAAAAGCCCTCATCACAGTGAGGGCTTTGATTTCAAATCAACAACCTAAAGAAGATGCTACACAATCATAAATATGAAAAGGCAGCTCTCACCTCCACCTATTGCACAGTAAGGCGACGCACACGGTTATATGGACCACCGTCACCATTATTACCATCGGCTAGCCACAGGTTGTTACCATCAGGCGTGATCGCAAAACCCTCCACACCAAAAAAGGATGCGGCAGTTCCTTCTGCATCCACAAAACCAGCAACGCCATTTCCTGCAACAGTACTCACCACATTTTGATCAATCAAACGAATCACATAGTTATCGTGATCTGCCACATAAACCTTACGACCATTGACCGCCACATCTTGTGGTAAATCGAATGTTGCATTAGCAACATTACCATTCACTTTCCCCGCCTTAGTAGGCCCTAGCCCAGCAAAAGTCGTGACGACACCATCTAACGTCACCTTACGAATACTGTTATTGTTTTGATCTGCAACGAGCAATGCACCATCTTCCGCCAGTGCCAATCCATACGGACGATTGAAGCGGGCTACAGTGCCCGTACCATTCACAAAACCCGCCTGATCGACTTGTCCAGCCAAAGGCGTGACAACTTTGGTTGATGGATTAAAAACCGACAAAACATGATGCGCGATATCACTCAAAGCAATTCGACCATCTGGCAGATACACGATTCCTCGCGGACGACCAATATTGCGGATTAATACTTCCGGTACAGCCCCAACAGTCAACAGATTTAAACGCCAAATCGTACCTGTAGTGGCATTCCGCTGACCCAAATCATTTCCGTCAGTCTCTATAAATAATTGCGAGCCATCACTAGACAAGGTCAATCCAAAAGGACGTTGAAAGCCACTTTGCTGAATGAGTGTGGTGACTTGACCAGTGGGGCGAATTTGCCGCACAACATCATTATCATAATCGGCAACAAATACAGTACCATCCGTTGCAACTTCGACATTCACAGGGTTATTAAACCTTGCTTGTGTGGCACTCCCATTGACCAATGCGGCTTCACCAGTACCAAAAATATGCGCCGCAGGGATAGGCGTTGGTTTTGCGTTCTCGTCATCGTCACACCCTGTCAACGTAGTCAGTGACAAACACGAGATCAAAGTTGCCAAAACAGCATGTCTGAGTTGCATGATGACTATCTCCATGAGTTTATTTTTTAAACAATATCCGTTTTATACATAGTATTGTTACCGACTTCAATACATTTCTCAGCAAGCGAAGGACGGGTGGACACAGCAAACTAATCCTTGAACTCAGGACATGTGGTGGGTTGCACACCTTAAACCATTGAACACAAAATCTTTGACTTCATGTCTCTTAAATGAGAAGCACGCGTAGGCTGCGGGCTTGCCCCAGCTAAACATCCGACTCTCCAACACCGTCAAAATCCGCTAAACCCTCACAGGCCCAATTTGC
>CAYJUB010000160.1:0-2533 GCA_964373145.1 uncultured Moraxellaceae bacterium | reverse complement strand
TTTGCAGGATAGACTCCCTGTCGCACATAACGATGAAATGTGGAATATAACCAATCCGACACTCTCAAAACATGCCCATGTTTGACGGGATTATAATGAATGTAATCCATATGTAGCTGATAATCTAAATCATTCTCGAATACGATGCTCCCAATAGCGTCGTTGCCAAATCCCACGTTCCCCTTTGTTTGCTCGACTGTCATCAATAAACTCCGTCTTCGGAATTTGAGATGAAAACTGTCCTTTGAGGCAAGATATACGTTTTGCATAATCATCATCGCCTTCGGGCAAGGTCAGCACGAGATGTACATGATCAGTTAAACCACAAGCGCATTCAGCTCAAAAGACAAAATGCGCTGCGTATTACGATACGCGATACGAAACTCTTCAATATGAGAGGTCAACAATTTGCTTTGTCGATTGAGTAAATTCAAGGTGATAAAGTATGTTGCACCTTCGGTGCGATCACGGATATAGGTACGCATAAGGTCAATGAATCGAATATTTTTAGCTGGGGCAAGCCCACAGCCTACGCAATGTTGAACGTCTATTATTGAAAATTATTTTTATAAAAAAACCCCACGATCACTCGCAGGGCTTTTTTATTTCAAGAAGCTCTTTTAAAAATTACTTCTTTTTCTTCGGGCCAATCAACATGCCCATTTGCTTGCCTTCCATCTTTGGTGACTGCTCAACAATACCAATCTCAGCCACGTCAGCTTCGATACGTTGTAATTGTTTCAGACCAATTTCTTGGTGAGCCATTTCGCGACCACGGAAGCGCAAAGTAATCTTAACCTTGTCACCGTCTTCCAAGAAGCGCTCAATCGCACGGAATTTGACTTGATAGTCGCCTTCTTCCGTACCCGGACGAATCTTGATTTCTTTGACTTGGACTTGATGCTGCTTCTTGCGTGCATCTTTTTGCTTTTGCTTTAGATCAAACAAATGCTTGTTATAGTCCATGATCTTACACACAGGCGGCTCTGCATTGGCAACAATTTCAACCAAATCAAGCTGTACCGCTTCTGCTGCACTGATTGCCTCAGACAGAGAAACGATACCTTTTTGTTCGCCATTTTCATCGACTAACCGTACTTGTGCGGCTTCGATTTCAGTGTTAATTGCAGGACGGCTACCTTTTGCGCCCTGCGGACTGCGTGGTTCTGGTTTGTTCACTCTTGCTCCAAAATATGCCTGCCTCTCTCGGCAACGGCGGATTGAACCAATGCCACAAATGCGTCTATGGTCATCGTTCCTAGATTTTTACCACCCCGAGTACGCACATTCACCGTACCGTCTTCAACTTCACGGTCACCCAACACTAACATGTAGGGAACACGTTCTAATGTGCGTTCGCGGATTTTAAAACCAATCTTTTCATTTCTCAAGTCACTTATAGCACGAATGCCTTGCTGACCCAATTTTTTCACGACATCACGGCAAGCATCAGCTTGACTATCTGTAATGTTCATGACGCATGCCTGCACTGGACTTAACCATGGCGGCATCAAACCTGCGTAATGTTCGATCAGTATACCAATAAACCGTTCAAAACTACCAAGTATCGCACGGTGCAGCATAACTGGATGGTCACGCTGATTGTCTTCAGTCACAAAAGACGCATCTAAACGCATCGGCATATTGAAATCGCACTGGATTGTACCACACTGCCAGACACGACCCAGACAGTCTTTCAGTGAAAATTCAATTTTCGGACCGTAGAACGCACCTTCACCTGGTTGCAATTCCCATTGTAGACCCGCTTCATCCAGCGCATCCGCCAATGATTTCTCAGCCAAATCCCATAATGAATCATCGCCTACGCGTTTAGCAGGACGAGTAGACAGTTTCATTTGCACATCATCAAAACCAAAGTCTTTATAGACCGCTAATGTCAATGCAATGAAATCAGCCACTTCCTGACCAATTTGTTCTTTGGTACAAAAAATATGCGCATCATCTTGGGTAAAGCCACGCACACGCATGATGCCGTGCAACGAACCTGATGGCTCATTACGATGACACGAACCAAACTCCGCCAAACGTAATGGCAAATCACGGTAAGACTTCAAACCTTGGTTGAAAACTTGCACATGACATGGGCAATTCATTGGCTTCACCGCGTAATTGCGATTTTCCGAATGAGTGGTAAACATGCTTTCGGCATAGTTTGCCGCATGTCCTGATTTTTCCCACAGTACGATATCAACCACTTGCGGAGTTTTGATTTCGAGGTAGCCATTATCTTGCTGAACTTTACGCATGTATTGTTCGAGCACTTGATAGATCGTCCAGCCGTTCGGATGCCAGAACACCATGCCCGGCGCTTCTTCTTGCATGTGGAACAAATCTAACGCTTTACCAATCTTACGATGGTCGCGTTTTTCCGCTTCTTCAATACGGGTAATGTACGCCGCGAGCTGTTTTTTATCCGCCCACGCAGTACCGTAAACACGTTGTAGCTGTTCGTTTTTTGCATCGCCGCGCCAGTAAGCCCCTGAAACCTTTGTAAGCCTGAAGGCTTTTATCA
>CAYJUB010000159.1:0-5707 GCA_964373145.1 uncultured Moraxellaceae bacterium | reverse complement strand
ATTTGTTTGCCGACTTTGATGCGTTTTATCAACAGCAACAATCCCGTTTGGCGGCAATGGATGCCAGAACGCGTGATGCTGAAGAAAATCGCGCGCGTGCAGAGGCTGCAAAAACCGTTGTTCAACAAGCCTTAAATCGCCGCTTAACGGGTTTGAAATTACCCTTTTCGATTGTGCGACTGCTGCAGGAAGGTTGGCGTCATGTGCTGTATTTATCTGCCCTCAAAGAAGGCAATGAGTCGGAGTCATGGAAACAAGCAATCAAAGTCGTCGATGCATTGATTTGGAGTATGTTGCCTCCAGCAGGCGATGCGCAGTGGATTGATCGTCTGAAAGCGGTTTCTCCGAAGCTGCTAAATAGTTTGCGTAAAGGCTTAACTGCTGTGAACTTCGATGCACATCAACTCGAAGTTTTATTGGCTGAAATTGTGAAAAGCCATACCGACATTATCGGTGGCGTCAATGCACCGTTGGTTGAAGTTTTAGATTCAACAGCTGCAGCGTCACCTCGTGACGGCGCAGAGCCTATCGTGTCTATGGAACAAGCCATTAGTAGTGGTGGTTCTAAAGAGATGAAAGCGGTTGCTTTGCCAGTGGCGGAAGTTTCGACTATTTACACAGGTGAAACGCTGCCGCCTACCGATCAAAATGTGATTGCTGTTCGACGTATGGCAGTGGGTACATGGGTTGAGTTCTTACAAAGTGGAGGCGCAATCCGTCATCGTTTGGTTGCGAAGATTCATTCATCTGAAAAGTTGATTTTCGCCAATAAACGTGGGATTAAAGCTGCCGAATTGTCGATGATGCAATTGGCGATTGAACTCAGTCAGCATCGTGCCGTGATCCTCACCGAACAGCCGCAAATGTTTGATCGTGCACTGTTAAATGTGGTTGATGGCTTGAAAAAATTATCAGCTTAGTTTTTTTGTTTTAGCTGAATTTCTAACGATGCTATATTGAATGATATAGCTCGTTAGGCAAAGTGATAGGTGCGTTGATGAATAAATCGATAGAAATTCAATCGGGTTGGTTGTCGAACGCACGGCAAGTGATTTCTCCAAACTACAATCAACGTCCTGAAGGCGAGGCGGTGCGCCTAATCGTCTTGCATAATATTAGTCTACCACCCGCGTTTTCCCCCCAAGATTTTGAGCTTTCTGCCGCTGGTGATATTTTTTCAAATTCGCGTTATGTCGAATATTTTTTTCAGAACAAATTAGACTCAACGCTCCATCCCTATTTTGACATTATCAAAGACATGAAAGTCTCTGCGCATCTGTTGATTGCGCGGAGCGGTGAAGTGATTCAGTTTGTGTCGTTTGATGAGCGAGCTTGGCATGCGGGGCGTTCTTGCTATTTAGGCGTGCCAGAGTGCAATGATTATTCGATCGGCATAGAGCTAGAAGGGGCGGACGATGTGCCGTTTACCGAAGCGCAGTATGCGGCTTTAGCTGAAGTTATTCCTGCGATTCAACAAGCGTATCCTGACACCCAGAATCATCTTGCTGGGCATAGTGATATTGCACCAGGGCGTAAGACGGATCCGGGTGTACATTTGAATTGGATGAAGATTCGCTCAAGTTTGGGGTGAGTTCTGGTTAAGAGTTTTGTTGAGAGCTTTTGTGAAGAGTAATTCGTTGGTATATCGTTTAGTTTCCTGATCAAACTCGGCTTTACCCATTAATCTATCAATAATAAATCGAGGATGGCGCGATGTCAGCTTCAAAAAATACTTCCATAAGTCTTATTGGTGCACCGACAGACATTGGCGCAGGCGCGCGTGGTGCGTCGATGGGGCCTGAAGCATTGCGCGTGGCGAATATCGTTGACATGCTTGAGCGACAAGGTCTGGATGTTCATGATTGCGGTAATCTGGCTGGCCCAGCGAATCCGTGGTTACCACCTATTAATGGCTATCGACATTTAACTGAAGTCACTGCTTGGAATCTTGCGGTGCATGATGCGGTATATCGTGAATTAACTGCGGCGCGTTTTCCAATTTTGCTTGGCGGGGATCATTGTCTAGGAATTGGTTCGATCAGTGCAGTTGCGCGATATAGCCGTGAGCAAGGGAAGACGTTGCGGATTATTTGGTTGGATGCGCATGCTGATTTTAATACCAATACGTTGACGCCGAGCGGGAATGTTCACGGGATGCCAGTTGCATGTCTATGTGGTTTTGGCCCAACGGAGTTGATTGGCCTAAGTGGTCAGATTCCTGCCATTGAGTCGAGATGGGTCAAGCAGATTGGTATTCGCAGTGTTGATTTTGGTGAGAAGCATTTGGTAGATCAAGAAGGCTTAGATGTCTTCGATATGCGTTTTATTGATGAAGTGGGCATGCGCGGCACGATGGAAGCGGCGTTGGCAGATTTGGATGAGAACACGCATTTGCATGTGAGCTTTGATGTTGATTTTCTTGATGCGGCGATTGCGCCCGGTGTGGGGACGACAGTGCTGGGTGGGCCTACTTATCGTGAAGCGCAGTTATGTATGGAGATGATTGCAGATACAGGGTTACTCGCATCGCTTGATGTGGTGGAGTTGAATCCTGCGCTGGATGTGCGCAATCAGACGGCGATTGTGGCGGTGGATTTGATTGGCAGTTTGTTTGGCAAGTCGACGTTGGTCAGACGGCATTCAAAAAATGTCTAGCTCATTGAGCCTGTCGAAATGTGAGTTAAAAGGTGCAAATATTGAATTCCTTACAAAGATCGGTTCAACCATTTTTAGTTTGGATACGTTTCTGATACGGTTTAGATGTCCACTTCGACAGGCTCAGTGAACTTTAAAAGTGTTCACAAATATGAAAAAAGAATAAACATTCAGCAATTTTGTAGTGACTTATCACATTCCTCTCCGAATTTTCTCTAAATCCTCTACAATGCGTGCACTTTTGGTGAGTTTTCACCCTGTTTTTTGATCAATTTGCGGTAGAGGATGTTTGATGTCGCGATCTTTATGGCGTTCCACTTTTATTGTTAGTGCAATGACGATGTTGTCGCGCATTTTGGGTCTAGTCCGTGACATGGTACTGTTGAACGTGTTTGGTGCAGGCGGCGTGATGGATGCTTTCTTGGTCGCGTTCAAAATCCCGAATTTCTTGCGTCGATTGTTTGCCGAAGGTGCGTTTTCGCAAGCCTTTGTGCCAGTCCTCTCCGAATATAAAACCACCAAAACTCACGAAGAAGTTCAGATTCTGATTAGCCGTGTGTCAGGTTCTTTGATGTTGATCTTAGGGGTGATCACCACGTTTTCTGTGGTTGCCGCACCGCTGGTCATTTATGTTTTTGCGCCGGGGTTTCATGGTCAAGAAGCCAAATTTAACTTGGCTGTTGATTTGTTGCGCTTAACTTTTCCGTATTTGTTTTTGATCTCCATGACTGCATTGGCCGGCAGTGTGTTGAATAGCTATGGATCATTTGCCACGGCTTCATTTGCGCCAGTGCTGCTGAACATGACGATGATCGCGGCGGCTTGGTGGCTTGCGCCAATGATGCAAGAGGTCTTTCATAGTCAGCCTGTTATGGCGCTCGGTTGGGGGGTGATGGCAGCTGGTTTCCTTCAGCTGGCGATACAAATTCCTGAGCTGTGGAAAAAGAAACTGCTGATCCCGCCGAAAATTGATTTTAAACATGAGGGTGTTGGTCGAATCCTGAAGCTGATGTTACCAGCATTGTTTGGTGTGTCGGTCGTGCAGATTAACTTACTGCTGGATACGATTCTCGCGTCGTTTATGATCGAAGGTTCGGTGTCTTGGTTATACACCGCTGAGCGGTTGACCGAGTTGCCGCTTGGTTTGATTGGGATTGCGATTGCGACGGTGATCTTACCGTCTTTGTCTGCGATTCATGCCAATCAAGACCACGATAAGTTTAAAGCGATGTTGGACTGGGCGACACAAGTCATTGTCTTGGTGGGTGTGCCTGCCAGTTTGGCGATGATCATTTTGGCTGAACCCATGATTCAAGCGCTGTTTCAGCATGGTCGTTTTGATTACGATGATGTCAGCATGACGGTGTGGGCATTGCGTGGATTATCGGGCGGTATTCTGGCGTTTATGCTGATTAAGATTTTTGCGCCGGGCTTTTATGCGCGTCAAGATACCAAAACCCCTGTGAAAATTGGCTTGATCGCGGTCGCTGCCAATATGGTGTTCAACCTAATTTTGGTGGGTATTTTCCATCTATTACAATGGCCACTGCATGCAGCCTTATCCGTTGCGAGTACCTGCTCGGCATTCTTAAACGCAGGCTTATTGTATTTAGCGTTGTCGCGTCAAGGTGTGTACCGCCTTGAATCGCATTGGAAACTGATCGGGTTTAGATATTTGTGCGGTAATCTGCTGATGGTCGCCGTGTTAGTGGCTGGCTTGCAGTTCTATCAGCAAGATGCGCCGCAGTGGCAGCGGATCGCTGAGTTATTGTCTCTGTGCTTACTGGGTGCAGTGGCTTATGGCATCGGCTTGTTATTGGCGGGTTTCAGACCAAGTCAGATTCGCAATCATTAAGCGTTGATTTGCTGCGCTTTCCCTGCGTGAGTGCAGACGAAAGCGCACATTTCTGGCACACTATGTAGATTGTTTCGTTGACCCTTTTTAGATGAATTTTTGCGTATGAAATTGCTACGTTTGCACAGTTTGGCTGAAGATTACATGTTGCCGCCGCTTGCGGTGACGATTGGTAATTTTGATGGTGTGCATTTGGGTCATCAGGCGATGATTCAAACCTTAAAAAAAACCGCAAAGTCGCATAATCTGAAAACTTTAGTGATGTTGTTTGAACCTCAGCCGCAAGAATTTTTTCGCGGTGAAGAAGCGCCAGCGCGCATCACGTCATGGCGTGAAAAAGTTGAGATTCTCAAATCCCTTGATGTGGATTATGTGTTGCTCGTGCGTTTTGATAACGCATTTCGTTCGTTGACCGCGCAAGCCTTTGCTGACTTATTAAATGTTCGTTTGAATGCGAAAGAGTTAGTCATTGGCGATGATTTCCGTTTCGGCTGTGACCGTGCCGGTGATGTCGATTTTCTCAAAAATTATGGTTTTCCTGTCGCGATTTTGCCAACGATTTTGGTCGATGGAGAGCGTGTCAGTTCGACGCGTATTCGTGAGTGTTTAGCGCAAGGTGATTTTGTCCAAGCGGCGCGTTTGTTGGGTCGTCCATATCGGATTACGGGTCGAATTCAATACGGTGATCAGATTGGTCGCACCATTGATTTCCCCACGGCAAATGTGGCGTTGAATCGCCTTACACCCTGTTTGCAAGGCATTTATGCAGTGCAAATGGAACTCGCAGACGGTAGTCATTTATCTGATTTGCTTGATCAACAAGGCATACCAGCGTATGCCAATGGCAGCTTGTTTGGTGCAGGTCATGTTGGGACGCGTCCAGCCATCAAAGATCAAAGTAAAAAGACGTGGCGATTAGAGGTTTTTTTACCCCATCCTGCTCATCCAACCAAGCTTTCTGCTAATCTCTACGGTTTGCGCATGACGGTGACTTTCTTGCATTTTCTGCATGGCGAACGTGATTATCCATCGCTGGAAGCATTGCAAGATGGGATTCAGGATGATGTGAAACAGCTCATGATATACCGCGCAAAAACAGTAGATTTCCCGATTTAGATGTACATATTTGTATTCGTTTGACGTAATCGAAAAGCAAATCCCACCCAACCTCCCTTTGCAAAGGGAGGAGCTTTTCTC
>CAYJUB010000158.1:0-5710 GCA_964373145.1 uncultured Moraxellaceae bacterium | reverse complement strand
TGGAGCAACTGCTGGAGCAACTGCTGGAGCAACTGCTGGAGCAACTGCTGGAGCAACTGCTGGAGCAGTAACGGGTTTAGCAAATACTGTCAACGGAAGTTTAAGTTCCTTTTGCAGTAGATTTACCCACTTTTGCACTGCTTTATCTTCAGGGTTAATGTCTAAATAACGCTGATACGCTGCGAGCGCTGTTGCTTGATCATTGAGATAAAGCTCACTCGTTGTTCCTAACAAATAGGCTGGTTCAGCGCGCTTCACAGCCACATTTGGACGCTGATTTTCAGCTTCGCTTGCTGTAAATGCCTCTTTCGCCTCTTTGAACTTACCGAGACGTACCAAAACAATACCACGATAAATTTCAATCAACTGAATATCGCTATCCGCAGATTTAGCCAGAGTGACAGTTGCATCAACAGCTTTGCCCTTAGCCGCTTCGACATTATTAATTGATTTCTTTAAGAACGTTTTCTTAGGTTCGGATTGGCTTAACACTGGCGGCAAAGCTTTTTGAGCAGCCACTAAAAGCTGATCCAAAGCCGTCAATGCTTGTTCAGGTTTTTGATCAATCGTTGCAGCCACAAGCGACAGATTAATATCCGTTGCTGGGATTGCTGGCTTTTTAACTGGACGTGAATAACGACCTGACGACAAGGTTGCCAACGCGTCAAAACTTTGAGCAACCCAAGTATCCCATGTATCTTGAGCAAGACTCGCATTCGCTTTGTGCCACTCAACCGCTTTATCTTTCAATGGCTGAGTTTGTTCTTCGATCGCAATCTGATATTGCTCTGCTTCAAGTTCACTGAGCCCTGTTGGCGCAGGTACTTTCAGGACACCTTGATAGAATCGTGCAAAACTATCGCCTGACACAAATTGCGACTGTGTCACGTATTCAGCAACTTTGAGATCTAGAATAGGCTGTTGGCTTTCAAGCACTTTCTGGAGCATTGCTTGTTTGCGTCCAACACTGTCTTTCAAGGGTTGCGTCAGCTGAATCGCACGATATTGTTCGATCAATGGTGCAGTCTGAATCGTTAGACCACGTGCCGCGAGATAACGTAAACGCGGTTGAACATCAGCTGGTGCAGTCTGGAATTGACCACGATAGAATTGAAGTTGACGCGCTAATTCTTGTTGCTGAATTGCGCTATCTTTACGAATGATCGCCGCTTGATAGAGACGCTCACTCGCTTCTAAGTTTTGTGCCAATACTGCTTTAGGCTCTTTCAGATATTGTTGATACAGTGCTAACTCACGTGGGTTATTGGCACTGACCTTACGCTCACTTTCTGCCGCCAGCCATAATGCCGCCAACGCATTGCTTTGCTTATCAGCAGTATTTTTGGCTTGATCACGTTGGAAAATTTTCAGGTAAGTCTGTGATGCACCCGCCCAGTCCTGACCCGCTTCTTGGAGTTTTACGATACGTTCAGGAATTCCTTCGGCTTGTGCGCTAGTCGGATATTGGCTATAAAATTGCTGCAGTAATGGCAGGGCTTGTTGTGTTTCACCATACAGCATCGCCGCTTGATAGTGACTATCGACTTTCACTGCTGCATCTTGCGTGACTTCAGCCGCTTGCTGATACAGTTTCAATGAAGCATCTAAACTATTTGCGGCTTTTGCAACTTCGGCTTGTTTATACAAACTTGCTGCACGTTGATTCTGATAACGAGTGCGTTCAGCCGCATCAATATTTGACAATGCCAACACTTGACGATAACTAGACTCGGCTTCGCTCCATTGCTGCTGATCGAAGTCAGCATTTGCTCTCAAAATACTTGCTGTCTTGGTATCGCTTGTACTCAAGTTTGGCAAAACCAACACACGCCGTGCCAAATCATCAACAATATCATAACGCTTACGATCTAAATATTGCCCAGCCATGGCCAGCAATACCACTGGCGAACTCTTATCAGTTGGGAATGATGTGGCGTATTGCTCACTGCTTACACGTTGTAAATCAAGCCATTCATCTTGTTTCTGAGCAGGCTGACTTGCCAATTCTTTAGCACGCGCTTGATAAGACAATAACGCGAAATAACCCATTTCACTTGGCTTTGCAGCAGGCGTTTTATAGGCTAATGTTTCAAAGTAAGGAATTGCATCCTCAAACTTGCCGCCGTTATATAACGCTTCAGCCAAACGTTGCTTAATACGCATCTCATCGGCTGGCTCAGTCGCCAATGCCAATTGTTTACGATACAAATCAGCAGCATGTAAATAATCAGCAGTTGATTTCTGGGTTTGACCGACCGCATCGTAATGCTTCGCAAGATCATCCAATTGCGACTTAAGCGCAGGGCGTAGCGTTGCTTGAAGCTCAGGGCTTGCAGCTTTGAAGTAACCCTGATCCATGTCGTAACGTTGTACGAAATCGTTTTTCGAGCGGATAATATCTTGGGCAAAGTTCGCTTCTTTATAGACTGCAATCGCATCCGTACTGAACACAGCAGCTTGCGCATCTTGTGGATGACGCTGAATAAAGCCTTCATACACTTTTGCAATATCAAGCAACTGTTTCTGTTCGCGATAACGCTCACCCACTTGGCGATACATCAGCGACTCTTCTGGACTTAACGGCTTACCATCATAGTATTTCGCCAGCGCAGGCACACCGCCTAACTGAACAAAAATCGACGATAACGTGCGATAACTATCTTGCAACAATAATGCATCACGCTTATTTTCCAGCGCACGTGTCTGTAAGCTATCAATCAAACGTTGAAAGGGAGGAATTGCCTCTTCAAAGCGACCATCCTTATACAAGGACCATGCATAAAAATACTGCGCTTGCTGGGTATATTTACTATCACCCAAACTCAAAACGGCTTGATATTCTTTCGTCGCGAATTGATATTGTTTACGATTAAATGCACCTTCGGCAATCCGGAAATGCGCTTCCGCTGCATAGGCTGATTCGGGGAAACGCTTCAACATTTCACTCAGTACCGCAACCGCAGCATCGGCATTGCCTAACTGATCATGACTACTTGCCAATTCATAATACAACTCCTCGCTTTGATCACCTGCTGGCGGTGTTTTAATCTGCTCTTGATAAAATTCAACACGACTCTTGAGATCCTCAGTTTCATCCGCGCCACCCAACTGCTTACTTTTGATTTTACGCGCAAGATCTAAATAGGCATTGATTGCTTTTGGGTCACGGGATTCACGCGCTTGTTTCATCATACGATCATAAAGCTGCTTATCAATCCGCGCTTCTTCAGCGGATGACAATTGCGGCGTCTGCATGACTTTGGGAGTCGTCGTTTGTGGCGTGGCGTTTTCCAAGTCGGCAAGCGTCCCTGTCAGCGCAAAAGATGACATCGACACAGCCTCTAAACTCAATAAAGCCAATAACAGCTTTGATACCGCACGACGCATATGAACTATCCCTGATCTTTCG
Source organism: uncultured Moraxellaceae bacterium (assembly GCA_964373145.1). GTDB lineage: Bacteria > Pseudomonadota > Gammaproteobacteria > Pseudomonadales > Moraxellaceae > Aquirhabdus. Next base: position 2,301 of record CAYJUB010000158.1, on the reverse strand, counting down.
AATCTGTATTTACAACAACTTTTATCAAAAAGACATGCGTCAAATTGATTACTCTACGTTGACCGGCCTATTTGATTGGCTCTCACCACGACTCACTCGCTGCAACCCTAACAATGACTCCGTCAAATAATTGTCAATCTGTAGCTGTTTCTGACTCAATGACAATCTAATTTGAGCGAGCAATGCTTTTTGATCTTGCGCTTCTGATTTTTGGAAATCAGACTTCACTTTTTCAAGCAGCCCACGTGCTGCTTTAATATCTATTTGCACTTCTTTATCTGTCACTTTCAGTGCTTCAAGTTCAGTCAATTTTTTTTCATAATCAGCTAATTTACTTTGCAACAATTGGGTCTGTTGTACTTGTTGCAAAATAGTCAGAATCTCGCTGCGCTCTAACAACTGCGCCCAGACACCCGCCAATGGCGTTTGCGGAATCTTTGGCAGTCCGAGCAAAATCGGATCAGACGCCTCAACAGGAAAGGTTTTCAGCGCATCTAGTTTTTCAAGATCACGATCAAATTGACTCAACTTTGCCGTTTCTTCTTTATAAACCTGAATGGCGGCACGATAGCGATCCGCAGCATTCGGATCATTTTGATCTTCTAAAACGCTAGCAGACAACAACCAGCCTTCTTGAACCAAAGGATCAGACGGATTTCTCTTTGCCAACTCATTCGAAAAATTAAAACTACGCGAATAATCTTTAAGACGATAATAGATATGTGCGCTGGTCAATAACGCCTGATTACTATACGGGCTATCTAATTGCACATTACGCAGTGCTGTTTTTGCAAGTTCAGGTTCATCACGGAGTAAGCGCAAATACGCCAAAGACAAGGCAATTTTATCATTCAGATTTGAAATCTCACGCGGCGTGATCGTATCATCGACTAAATCACCGCCCGACAATGCACTCTTAGTAAATGTCGATGAATTACCAATCTCGCGGCTCTCTATGAGACTCGGCTTATATTGTTTACTGGAGCTAAGGCTACTTGACCAGCCGCCCTGTTCAACATTTGAGTTGTTACCGAGGGATTTATCTTTAGCAGACTGCTGATTTGATTTATTACTTCCCAGAGCTGACTCAGAAGGCTTAATAATCGGCCTGAGCGGCGGCATCTTGTCTTTCATCAAATCATCTAAAATACGTGTCGCAAACAACTCATGTTCTTTTTGGACCTGTATATCTTGTGCAGTTTCCTTGGCATCTTTTGCCAGAGGTTTTTTCTGCAGCAGCGACAAGGCCAAGTTGTAACGAGCCATCTTGCGATAATAACGCAGCGGTGTCTGGAAGCTTTGTAATACTTCAACAGCATCATCAGGATGATCGGTACGCGCCAAAAGATTGGTGACCATCACCATGCGTTCACTTTCTTGCTTTGGCGACAATAAAGCAGGTGGATCGCGCAGAAAGTTCAGCGCCAATGAATCCTGACCCGTTTGGTACAGCAACTTACCGAAGTTCAACCAAGGATCATTACGATTATTGGCAGTGACATCACTACCACTTGCACGCGTCAATGCAGCGACAGCCTCACGCGGCAGCCCATATTGAGTATATAAATTACTCAGTAAGATATTGCCAGTACCTGATGCATTAAACGCTAACTGACGATTCGCCAGCATCGTGGTGAGCGCATCGTAAGGTCTGTCTTGATAAAACGCATACATGACTTGAGCAAAACTCGGTTCACGTGCATCTCGGCGTAATTCAAGCGGTGTTGCATACGCTGCACTCACCGAGAATCCCAATGTAAACGCCACCGCACCCAAACGCTGTACTGAAGCCAATGCCATCACATGTTGAAGCATCATATTAATTTTAGTTTTTTTCACGGTCATTCGCTGAGAGAACAATGTCGACGATACGCTTGAACGGTTTAAATTAGTCATGCTGACTCCATTCAACCAACTTCAATGGCAACTCCCCAACCCCAGGACGCTCCACCAATTGAATACCTAAAATATTTTTTGGAACCACTTTTGTGAATTCAATCCGTTGGGTAATTTTTTCACGATTCTTTTGAGAAACCGTGATTTCAAGCACATGGTCACCCTTTTTCAAATTTGCATCCATCACTGTATCCGCACCGCCTTTGAGCAGCGCATCAAGTGCTTGCTGATCATACTCACGTACTGGGAGTGGATGACCATCTAGACTGATCTGAACACTATTGACCGTGAGTTTACTCTTCGGCGTAATCCCGAACAGCAATACAGTTCTTTGAGGCAGCAGAAGGCGTTGCTTGAGATGCGCTAAATCGCGATCAAGCTGAAGGACGTCAGACTTAGCATCTT
>CAYJUB010000157.1:0-5719 GCA_964373145.1 uncultured Moraxellaceae bacterium | reverse complement strand
AATCGCGCGGTGAAAAATAATGAACTACGCAGCAAGTTAACGCCAGATTTTATCATTGGCTGTAAGCGAGTTCTCCAATCGAATGATTGGTATCCAGCCTTAGTTCAGCCCAACGTGGATATCGTGCATAGTGGTGTGAGTGAAATCAAAGGCAATACGATTATTGCCAGTGACGGAACGACACATATCGTTGATGCGATTATTTTGGCAACGGGATTTGAGATCAGTGCGCCGCAGGTTTTAAATCGAGTGCGTGGACGGAGTGGGGAAAGCGTGGCAGATATGTGGCAGGGTAGTCCTGAAGGCTTTATGGGCACAATGACCACAGATTGTCCAAATGCATTCTTGATGTTTGGCCCTAATCTAGCAGTGAGCTCATCGGCTTTTATTATCATTGAAGCGCAATTAAATTATATCGTTGATGCATTGAAACAAGTGCATACTCATAAAATCAAAACGATTGAGGTTGATTTAGAAAATCAACAGGAATTTAACCGTAAGGTGCAGGATGCGTTGCAAGACTCCGTGTGGAATACAGGCGGATGTCAAAGTTATTTTATTGATGTGAATGGTCGAAATAGTACGCTTTGGCCATGGTCAACGTTTGAAATGCGTCATCAACTGAGTCGTTTTGATTTGAGTCAATATATTGTAGATGAAGGATCAACTACCCATAAAACCGCTATGATTTAAGGATATTCTATTTTGAAATACATCGATCGCGTTGCAAAAACAGCCATTAAACTCGCACTGAAAGGGTCATTTAAGTTCCCGAGTAGCTTACCGCTGCCGTTGACTTTTTTTCGGAATGGCATGGAGCTCAGTTCAGCAATATTTAAAACAAGATCAGATGTGCATGTTGAAAGTATTTCTTTAGGTGGTGTGAGTGCTGAACGTTTGATGCTTAAGCGTCATGTGAATAAAACCGATCTGCCAAACTATGCGTTGTTGCATTTTCATGGAGGTGTCTTTGTTGCTGGCTCTCTGCGTACACATCGTGCATTAGGCAGTGAAATCGCTGCGCGAAGTGGTGCGACAGTCTTTATGCTGGATTATCGTTTGGCGCCTGAACATCAATATCCCGCTGCCTTTGATGATTGTCTTGCTGCCTATCAAGCTTTGCTTGCAAAGGGTTATTTGCCAGAACAGATTGTTTTGGGGGGTGATTCGGCAGGTGGTGCGCTTGTTTTAGCGTTGCTGGTTGCACTACGTGACAGAAATATTCCTTTGCCAGCGGCAACGATCATGATTTCTCCATTTGTTGATATGACGTTGTGTGGGAATTCTTTTGAAAAGAATAAAACACGTGATCCGATGTTGACCAAGGAAATCTTGCAGCGCGGCGCAGATGCCTATCGCGGCAACATTCAGAGCGCCGATGCGCGTATTTCTCCTGTATTGGCTGAGTTGGAAGGTTTACCGCCAACACTGATTCAAGTGGGTAGTGAAGAAGTGTTGTTGGACGATTCATCGCAGTTAGCCAAACATTTAGAGCGTTCAGGTGTGAAGGTTGAGCACCATGTTTATGTGGGTATGTGGCATAACTTCCAGATGTTTAATGCGTTGCTTCAAACAGCGAATGATGCGTTAGATGAGATTGCGCAGTTTATAAAGGATCATGTGGCTATTTCACAGTAAATGATCCTAATGATAACTTATAAGAAAATAATCATTCTTTGGGTGATTATTGTTTTTTTCTCTATACAAGTGCATGGTGCTTTGTTTGCTTTTATCAGCGCACCCTTTGCGCTGATTTATCTCGTTATATGTCTTTTTAATCTGTTTTTAAAAAAGAAACCTCGAAAAGAGATTGGCTTTAAGCTTCTGATTATTATCATTTCGTATGTAGTGATTGCCGCAGTCCATGTCGTCAGATTTCAAGATGCGCGTAGCCATGCAGATTTTGTATTAATGAAGATAGAAGCCTTTCATGCAATTCATGGTCAATATCCAGCGAATAGCCTTGAAGCTGGTCTCAATGATGAAGCGTTGCGGAAGCAAAGACTTTTCTATGGAAATGCTCAAGGCAGTCCTACTTTGTTTTACCCTGCAACCCAAATGCCTTTTGATACCTATTCTTTTAATTTTAAGAATTCACAGTGGGAATACCGATCGAGTTGATTCTCGTGTGGTTATCATTGATAGAACCACCTACAGCAATCATGAAAATTAGAACAGTGGTATCATAAGCAAGATTTGCCATTATCATGCAGTGAGTAGTATGTCCTCCGATTTAAGTACACCAGAACCACATTATTCTGTTCATTACCGCTGTGATGATTTCCTCATTGTGAATAAAGCTCCAGGTTTGTTATCCGTGCCCGGCAAAGGCGAGCATTTGTTTGATAGCCTGCTAACACGATTGCAGGCTGTCGAACCAACAATAAAATTAGTTCATCGTCTTGATCGTGATACATCGGGCTTGCTGGTTTTTGCTTTAAATCCAGAAGCGCAGCGCAATATTTCCAAACAATTTGAAGACCGTCTGATAACCAAAATTTATCAAGCTGTTTTGCTTGGAAAACTGATTGGCGAGGGCACAATTGACGTGCCTGTACGTTATGAACCAAATACGCCTCCGTTACATGTAGCAGATAAAACTCATCCGAAGGTGGCGCTTACGCATTGGCAAGCACTCGATATTTATCAAATTAATGGTGTTGATGTGACAAAAGTGTTACTGAAACCTATTACGGGGCGTTCGCATCAGCTTCGCGTTCATACGCAATATATTGGACATGCGATTGTCGGTGATCAACTGTATGCAAGTGAAAGTGGTCAGCAATTGATGAACAGATTATGTCTGCATGCAGCTGAATTAAGTTTTAATCATCCTGTGACAGGCGAGCGAATGAACTTTAAGTTAGATGCAGATTTTTGGTCGAATTAAATATTGCTACATGTAACTATTCTGTGTTTTGTGTGGAATAAACAAACTATTTATTTTGCAAAATTATTCGATAAAAATCGTCTAAATATGTGAAAATATACATTGCATGTTTTGATGAATTTTTTGCGTGTCTAAAAAGCACAAAAAGTGAATTAATCATCAATAAAAGCATTAATCCGTTTCTCAGTTTTTCTTTGGAAATAAAAGCGTTATGCAAGATTTTGCAATTGGTCAGCGGTGGTTGTCAGATACCGAATCAGAGTTGGGTTTGGGCGTTCTAGTTGATGTTGATGAACGGACCATCAGTATTTTATTTCCAAAAAGTGATGAAACGCGAGTTTATGCGCGTGCAAGTGCGCCATTATCACGAATTATTTTTGCCGCGGGTGATTCGCTCACTGATCTCGATGGTATCGATTGGATCGTCTTATCCGCTGAGAACCATTCAGGTGTTCTTCGCTATCATTGCAGCCAAGTCGCTACGCCAGAAACCACCAAAACAATGTCTGAAACACGTCTTGCTGCACATTTGCAGCTCGCGCGTCCGCTTGAGCGTTTGCTCGCCAGTCAGTTAGAGCCGAAAGAGTGGTATGAACTGCGTATTGAAACACTGCTCATGCAGTCACGGATGGCAACGAGTCCGCTGCGTGGCATGATTGGTCCGCGTGTCGGTCTGATTCCGCATCAGTTTTACATTGCCCCTGAAGTCGGGCGTCGACTAGCACCGCGTGTTTTACTCGCGGATGAAGTGGGTCTGGGTAAGACCATCGAAGCTGGTTTGATCATGCATCAGCAGTTGATGACAGGTCGTAGCGAACGCATTTTGGTTTTGGTGCCTGATTCACTGCAATATCAGTGGATGATTGAAATGCGTCGTCGTTTCAATCTGAACTTCTCATTGTTTGACTTAGAACGCACTGCATTCTTAAAAGAGAACGATCCAGAGAGCAATCCGTTTGCGACTGAAAATTGCATCATTGCCAGTATCGATCTATTGCTTGACCATGAAGATTTGAAAGCACAGGCGTTGGAAGCTGGTTTTGATTTGCTGGTTGTCGATGAAGCGCATCATTTGACGTGGCATGAAGATGAAGGTGGTAATGATCGCTACAACGTCATTGCTGAGTTCGCCAATCAAACAGCGGGTGTGTTGCTACTGACTGCAACGCCTGAACAGTTAGGTGTGGATAGCCATTTTGCGCGTTTGCGTTTGCTCGATCCTGAGCGTTTTGATACGTTGAATCACTTCTTAGAAGAAGAAGCGAATTACGCAGATACGGCAAAAGTCGCTGAAGCGTTGATGCAAGATGAAATGTTGGATGAAGCGCAGCATGAAGCGATTGCTGCATTACTTGGTCATCCTGTCGAAGATACACCAGATTCACGTTATCGTGCGATTAGCGAATTGTTGGATCGTCATGGCACTGGACGCATTTTATTCCGCAATACGCGTGAAGCGATCCAAGGTTTCCAAGGACGTGATTGTTTGCCTGCACCACTGATTGCGCCAGAAGGTTGGCCAATCACAGGAAGTTTGCGTAAGCAAATGTGGCCAGAAGAAGAGCAACTTGATGGCGAATGGATGCAATCTGATCCACGTGTGCCTTGGTTGCTCAACCTGCTGAAAACTGAACTTAAACATCAGAAAGTATTGTTGATTGCGCGTAGTGGCCCTGTGGTTGAATCGCTAGAATTGGCGTTACGCGTCCATGGTGGCATTCGCACGGCCATGTTCCATGAAGGGATGAGCTTACTTGAGCGTGATCAAGCGGCGGCTTATTTTGCCGATGATACTTACGGTGCACAGATTCTACTTTGCTCCGAAATCGGTTCTGAAGGACGTAACTTCCAGTTTGCAAGCAACCTTGTATTGTTCGATATGCCGTCAAATCCTGATGTGCTCGAACAACGTATTGGCCGTTTAGATCGTATTGGTCAGCAAAATCGTATTCAAATTCATGTGCCGTATTTAATGCAAACTGCGCAAGAACGTATGTTCCGTTGGTACAACGAAGCGTTGGATATTTTTGGTCATATTTCACCGACTGCTCAAGTTTTGCAAGAAAATCATTTGCCTGATTTGAAAGAGGCATTACTGACGCATATTGAGACTGAAGACGCTCATAATCGTTTTGATGCGTTCTTGATGCAAGTCAATGATGAGCGCTTAGAGTTAGAAACTGAATTACAAGCTGGGCGTGATCGTTTGCTGGAGTTCAATTCTTGTCGTCCGACTGTCGCCAATCGCATTGTGCGTGCGATGCAAGAACAAGACGCTAATAACACCTTGCCTGATTTCATGTTGCGTTTCTTGTCATCGACCAATATTGAGCATGATGAACAGCATGATGGCAGCTTGATTATTCATCCATCCGCTGAAATGCTGGTTGATGGGTTGGATTTGCCTGAAGATGGGATGACCGTCACGTTCCATCGCGAACAAGCGCTCACACGTGAAGACACAGAATATTTGACCGTTGAACATCCGTTGATGGGTCGTATTTTTGAAATGGTGCGCACGCAGTCATTTGGTAATGCCAATGTCTGTGTGTTGCGCAGTTCCGTGATTCCTGCAGGTAAGATTTTGATTGAGGCGTGGTTCCGCGTTGAAGTCATTGCACCGAAGATTCTTAACCTTGCTGCAAGTTTGCCCCAGCAGTTGATTCGTGTATTGATGAGCGAAAGTGGTCAGGATTTATCTGCACGTATTAACTCTGCAATGCTTCAACCGCAAATTCATGCGCTAGATATGAAGACTGCGCGTCAAGTCGTGAAGCTGCGCCGTGATGTGCTTGAGCAACGTTATAAGCAAGCTGAAGAGATCGCAAG
>CAYJUB010000156.1:0-5721 GCA_964373145.1 uncultured Moraxellaceae bacterium | reverse complement strand
AAGCCTTTCACATCGTCGCAGTCGTATGCTGGTTTGCGGCGATGTTTTATTTGCCTCGTCTGTTTGTTTATCACGCGCAAAGTACAGATTTGGTGAGCATTCAACGTTTCGAGTTAATGGAACGCAAGCTCTACCGCGGCATCATGACCCCTGCGATGATAGCCACTTTAGTGCTCGGCTTATGGATGGTGTGGTTAGGCAGTGATTACTATCTGACTCAGCATTGGATGCATGCAAAAATAGCATTGACTGTTTTTTTGATTGGCTATCATTTTAGTTGTGGTTATTTTAGAAAAGCACTCATTGGGAATCCAAATCTAAAATCGCATGTGTATTTTCGCTGGTTTAATGAAGTACCGGTGTTACTGCTGATTGCGATTGTTATTTTAGTTGTGGTGAAACCTATTTTCTAATTCCAACTGGGTAAATTGACATTACCCAGTCATTTCTGCGATTAACTCATCGACAAATTATTTACCTACGGTCCGTGTCAGTGAATATCCCGCAACTCGCCAAATCTGATCGTTATCAAATCGGAAAGAAACAAGTTCACGCCCCTGCCCTTTAGCAAAATTAGTTTCAAAAATAACACTGTAATATATCCCTTTTGGAATATTACTTTGTCCATTCGCCTCTGAACGATAGGCCGATATCTATTGACGTTTTGATGGTGCACCTAAGGTGCGTTGATCCTCTGCAATCCGCTGAGTGAAACTATTTTTACTGACTTTCGGTTGAATGGTTGAAGATAGGCCTTCCCAAATTTCACCACTCTTACCTTGGTCAATCAGATTCAAAACCTGTATGGCAGCAGAAGTCATCTGCTCTGCTTGTTTTTCAGCGGCACGCTGATTGATGGTCGGAGCGCTTTGAGTAGGTTGAGCAACTTCAGCATTTGAATTGAACGAAACTGACAATCCAAAAATGACAGCGATGGCAGCTACTGTTTGTTTAAATTCCATTTTCATAAATACGATCCATTTTTTGACAGTTCACAACGGTCTTCATCATGACACAATCGAGTTGCAGATCAACTGATTTCCGGTTTCAGGCGACGCTTAATTGTACTTGCAGCCCGTTGACCCCACAACGAATATGCAGGTGCAGCAGGATGAAAACGATCCAACGCTAAAAAATGCGGTTCAAATGGAAAATCTAACTGAATCAATTCACATTGCGTATCGTTATCAACAATATTTTTTAAGATTTCATTGAGTTGCTTCGCCCTTACACCAACATGCCAGCGTAACGGTTGCGGAAGCACTTCAAAAAGATGCAGCGGTGGAAGCCCACTCAAAATAATATGCAAAACGCCAAATTTGGATTTTAATAATTGGATGATTTCCAATATTTGAGCAATCCAATTTTTTAATCCTGTGCGAGCGCTGACATCGTTGACACCCACAGACAGTACTGCAACTTCAAATGATTCTGAAGGCGCGTTTTTTAGTGATTCAAGAACATCTTTTGCAGTATGTCCAGTTGTTGCATTCAGTTTCCAAGACACATGAAACTCAGAACCCAGCTTAGCAATCAATTGACCTGATAAGGCTTCTTGTTGCGTTGCCACACCTACACCAGCCGCGGCTGAATCGCCAACGATGAGTACCCCAAGTTTTGCGCCCGTACCGACAGTTCCTTCTCGGATTCCATCGGCTTCAGGTAATTTTGGTGTGATACGTTTAACGTAACGCGCTTGGACAATCAAGAATGGAACTAAACCGAGTGTTGCGAGTTGGTATTTCATAACGGCGATGTTTACTCTGGTATGAAAAATTAGCGTGACAAATACCGCGTCATATCCTCAATGCCTTTGACCGTCATTGGATACATCTTATCTTCAAAGGTCTGTTTAATCGCAGCAATGGTTTGCGTGTAATGCCAATAACCCTCAACTTCAGGATTCAGCCATGCCGTTTTGCTAAAGTGCTGGCGCATACGATTTAGCCACACCACGCCTGCTTCGTTATTGGAGTACTCAACCGAACCGCCATTACTCATCAGTTCATACGGCGCCATGCTGGCATCCCCGACAAAGATCACGCGATAATCTTTGCCATAAGTATGCAACAAATCATAAGTATCCATACGACTGGTCGTACGGCGCAGATTGTCTTTCCACACGTAGTCATACAAGCAGTTATGGAAGTAAAAGAACTCTAAAGTCTTGAACTCAGATTTCGCTGCACTAAACAGTTTTTCACATTGTTCAATGTGCGCATCCATCGAACCACCGATATCAAACAACATCAGAACTTTAACGCGGTTTCTGCGTTCTGGAATCATTTGAATATCAAGCATCCCATGACGCGCAGTCATATCAATCGTGCCACCAATATCTAACTCTTCCGCCGCACCTTGACGGGCAAAACGACGCAAGCGACGCAGCGCAATTTGCATCTGACGCGTACCTAAAATTTGTTGGTCGTCGAGGTTTTGATACTGACGTTGTTCCCAAACTTTTACCGCGGATTTCTTACGACTTGGCCCACCGATACGAACGCCTTCAGGGTGATCACCAAATGCACCAAACGGCGAAGTGCCGCCAGTGCCAATCATCTTACTACCGCCCTGATGTTTTTTATGCTGTTCGCGTAAACGCTCTTCCAGCATTTTCATCAATTCCTCAAGTGAGCCTGCTTTCTCTAATTCTGCACGCTGTTCCGGAGTAAGATTTTTATCAAGCAGTTCTAATTTCAGCCACTCTTCTGGAATATTTTTTAAGCCACCCAGCGCACTGGTAATATCGTACGAATCTATCCCATCAAAATAAGCTTTCATTGCCCGATCAAACTTATCGAAATGACGCTCGTCTTTCACCATACACAAGCGAATCAAACGATAAAGCGCTTCACGGTCAGCAAAGACAATCCCAGCCTGCAAGGCCTTATTCAGGTCAAGCAGCTCTCTTGTGCTGACGGGAACACCATATTTTTTTAAGGTATAGAATAAATTGACAAACATGGTGCTTAATCTCTCGAAGCCAATTCAACGCAGGGTAAAACTTTAGTCATCTAACGCAAGATTTAAAGTCAAAAGCAAATCCCACCCACTCCGCTATTGCTCCGTCTTGCACTCGGGCAGCGCAATGCGCTGCTGATCCTCGTACATCCCTTTGCAAAGGGAGGAGCCACATCCCCTCCTCAGAAAAAGGAGGGTTAGGGTGGATTTTTCTTTTATCGTCTCGTCATAAATGCCAAACGTTCAAGTAAATGAACATCCTGCTCATTCTTAATCAATGCACCGTGAAGTGGTGGAATCGCTGTTTTTGGGTCACGATTGCGCAGCACTTCTTCTGGCATATCATCAGCCATCAACAATGTGAGCCAATCAATCAACTCACTGGTTGAAGGTGGCTTTTTCAAGCCAGAAACTTGGCGCAATTTAAAGAAAATCTGCAAAGCTTCGCTGACCAATGTTTCTTTAATATCAGAGAAATGCACGTCGATGATTTGGCGCATCGTGGCTTCATCTGGGAAATCAATGTAATGAAAGAAGCAACGACGCAAGAATGCATCAGGCAATTCTTTTTCATTATTCGATGTGATGATCACGACTGGACGATTGATTGCGCTAATGGTCTGACCTGTTTCATAGACGTGGAACGCCATACGATCTAACTCATGCAGCAAGTCGTTAGGAAACTCGATGTCAGCTTTATCAATTTCATCAATCAACAACACCACACGCGTAGGTGCAGTGAATGCATCCCATAATTTGCCCGGTTTGATGTAATTGGCTATGTCATAGACCTTGTCTTCACCGAGCTGACTATCGCGCAAACGAGACACCGCGTCGTATTCATATAAGCCTTGCTGCGCTTTGGTCGTTGATTTGATGTTCCAAGTAATCAACTCCATGCCTAAGCTTGTCGCCACTTGCTCAGCAAGCAAAGTCTTACCTGTACCCGGTTCACCTTTGATCAATAATGGCTTCTGCAATACACGTGCAGCATTCACCGCTTGTTTGAGTGCTTCGGTGGCAATGTACTCAGAGGTACTTTGAAACACACGATCATCGGACTGGTTTTGATTCACTTGAGTCATAAAATATTCCATTTACATCAATACGTTAAACATTAACTTAAAATTTTGCTTTTAATACTAAAGCCAGCGACTTTAAACACGCTGCTGCCGCAAACGTTGAATCAAGAATCCCACCAAGAATCCCAGCCCCATCACCAAGAATATGGGTAATAAACTGGACAGGATCAGCTCTTTATCATCGCTAATAATGCCAAAAAGCAAGCCAATCACGGCAGGTGCAATTTGTCCATTCTCACCTTCAGTCACCGTTGGGGCTAAAAGCAGCGCGAACACCATCATCCAGCCCATACCACCAAATGGATGAGGCAAAGGACGCATCACTTGACGCCATAACCACAGCGCAATGCCACTCCCGGCTAGATAAACAAACACTGCCAACCAATATTCTGATGCGCTATCCATCTTAATTCTCATTCATCATTGCGTTATAAACATTTATGCGCCGCGCAGACCTTCAGGGGCAACAGCGTTCGGGGAAATCAACCCTTCAGGTGGTAATTGCAAATAATATCCCTGCCCTGACAATGCATCGATGACATCAAGTACTGGCACACGTGCTAATTTACGATCAGCCGTGAGTTCCAAGCGCATGGTAAAGGTTGGGCGACCAAACGCACGTTTCAATGCGTCAGAAATTTTGGTCATCGGCTCACCGATACTTGCATCTTGTTGTAGAACAGTGACATCCACATCCAGCTTCGCTGGTACATACAAATACATCCCCTCGCGGGTACTCGCTCGATAAATATCACAAAACATGGTGCAGTTCTTTGCCTATTAATAATGGTTAAGCATACACGAACAGCAATACAGTGCGTTGACTGACATTGACTGTCCAGTTTAGATTTCGGCTAATTTTAATCACTTAAAATTGGCGAATAAATTCCAGACACTAAGGGATGGGAGCCATTTCAACAGCAATAATATCTCGGTGATGACTGAGTAACCCAAGAATCGGACGCGTCAGTACGTCATAACGCCAACCCAATAAGTTGCGCGGTAAATCTGCTTCATCGCCATTCTTAGCAATATGGCTAAATAACGCAGACATCCATTTTTTACGCATTAATACATCGACAGGCACTTGGGTTTCAACGCTGATCTGTGCCGTAAATGCCGAAATCTGATCGGTTAAATCGGTATTCCGTTGACGATACGTGCGATGAATCCGCATTGGCCATTGTGATTCATCCGGTAGATAACGAATCAAATCCAAAATCGTCTTGCCATGCTCACGCATAATCCCTGGTTTTAAATCTTTAATTTTGGCGAATTGGAACTGACTCGTTGGCTGCTGCTCGACTAAATCCAACATCGTGCTGTTTTTGAGAATAAAACTGCGCGGTTGATTCGTTGCAAACGCAATTTGTTCGCGCCAGACGCACAATTGCTGCAATTGTGCCAGTTGTCTACGAGTATGGCGAAACGTACCAACATCCAAATAAATTTCCGACATGACTGGATCTGTCGCAACATCACGCGCGTAATTCATACAATCTTCAAGTGCGGCTTCAAGCAAGCCACGGTCATTTAAATCGCGTTGAATTTGGCGAGCAAGCTCAGGTAAATGAACCACATCATTGGCGGCATAGTGCAACTGTTCTGGACGCAAAGGACGTGCCAACCAATCTGAACGGGTTTCACCTTTATCAATGTGAATACCCAAAATTTGGTC
>CAYJUB010000155.1:0-5782 GCA_964373145.1 uncultured Moraxellaceae bacterium | reverse complement strand
TGCGCGTTTTGTAGGCGTTTATTCACCATATTGAAGTTATTTTATGCATTATTGGTACTTCCATGCTAGTTATTTGCGATGAAGGGTAGATTAAAGTACTTTATTGCAAAATGACTTAGTCCCTCTATTTACTTTCTATAATCCATTTGCATTTGCGTATTCTTTTTATATTCACGAAAGCACCACGCATTCTTCACGATTCGCCCATTGCATCCAAAGCTATCCTGTCGCATTATTTAAATAATTTTTTACACTAGTACGGCGTATCATTTTGTCTGGTTCTCAATTTCCCAAAAACAGTCCTATGAATTTACACATAAAGCTACCACGCAATAGTAGACCTCAAGCCAATCAGGGATTGGTGGTTATTTCTTTAATCATTCTTGTGGTCTTGGCGGCATGCATCATTGGGCTAGTGGTTTATCTCATCAGACAAGATAGTATTGTGCGCTCTAAATTTGATGGTCAACGCTGGGAAATTCCAGCCAAGGTTTTTGCGCGTCCTCTAGAGCTTTATGTAGGTGCCGCAGTTGATGAAAAATCTGTGCGCGATGAATTAATACTCTTAGGCTATAAAAAAGATGATCATTACCAAGCATCAGGAACATTTTTAGAAAGTGGGAACTCCCTTTATATCCATACACGTGGATTTAATTTTGGTAGTTCCAGAGAGCCTGAGCAAGTACTCAAAATCAAATTTGCAACAAGTGCTACTAGCGGAGCAACGATTGCGGACATTCAAAGCACCGAAGCAAATACATCGGGGGTGGTTCGCTTAGAACCCGTATTGATTGGTGGTATTTATCCACGTATTAATGAAGATCGTGTGCTGATCAAGCTGAGTGATACACCGCAATCATTAATAGACGCGTTGATTGCGACTGAAGATCGGTCTTTTTATCAACATCATGGCGTATCAATTCGTGGTTTAGGACGAGCAATTCTGTCGAATGCGACGGGTGGCCCACGTCAAGGTGGATCAACGCTCACTCAGCAATTAGTCAAAAATTTCTATTTGACCAGTGCGCGCACGCTCAAACGTAAAGCAACTGAAGCGACGATGGCCATTTTGCTTGAAATCCATTACTCCAAGAATGAGATTTTAGAGACATACTTAAATGAAATTAACTTAGGTCAAAACGGTAATCACTCGATCAATGGTTTCGGCTTGGCCTCTCAGTTCTACTTTGCTCAGCCTATTCAAGAGTTGAAACTGCCACAAGTTGCCTTGTTGGTTGGTCTGGTCAAAGGTCCAAGTGAATATAATCCTTGGCGTCATCCAGAATCATCTTTAACACGTCGTAATGTTGTGCTGAAGAATATGTTGGATCAAGGAAAAATTAGCCAAGACCAATACGAAGCGGCTCGCGAAGCACCACTTGGCATTGTCAAAAAACCAACTGCGGGACAAAGCTTATACCCAGATTTTCTTGATTTAGTCCGTCGTCAATTACGACTGGAATATCAAGAAAGTGATTTAACTAGTGATGGTTTGCAGATTTTCACGACACTTGATCCACGTGTACAGAACGCTGCTGATGCTGCATTTGAACAGACGCTCAATCAAATTATTAAATCTAATCCGAAGAAGTTAAAGGGATTACAAGGTGCAGCTTTGGTCAGCAATCCGCAGAACGGCGAAATTCTCGCAATCGTGGGTGGCTCAGGATTATTTACGGGCTATAACCGTGCGCTAGATGCACGCAGACAGGTGGGTTCATTGTTTAAACCAGCGGTTTATCTGACTGCGCTGGCTTCTGGACGTTACAACCTGTTGTCTCTGCTGGATGATGGTCCTGTTGATGTGTCTGGAACAGGAATGACTAATTGGAAGCCTCGAAATTACGACCTGCAAGATCATGGTGTTGTAACGCTGACCGATGCTTTGACGCACTCTTATAATCAAGCAACTGTGCATCTAGGGATGCAAATCGGCCTTCCTCAAGTGATTAGTACTCTGAAAAACCTGGGTGTGAATGCTACGTTGACTGGCTATCCATCTATTCTGCTAGGTGCTGCAAATCTTTCTCCGCTTGATGTGTTAAACATGTATCAAACGATCGCATCTGATGGCTTTCAACATCCACCACGCGCAATTATTTCTGTGATTAAATCGGATGGCATGCCGCTACAACGTTTCGGCTTATCAATGCAGCAGAGTGTCGATCCTTCAGCAACTTACCTACTCAATTATGCAATGCAGCAAGTGGTTAAATCAGGCACAGCTGCTGCGGCTAATCGAACATTGTCACCTTCCCTCAATTTAGCAGGGAAAACTGGGACAACCAACGATCTACGCGATTCGTGGTTTGCTGGATATAGTGGCAATTACGCTTCAGTTGTGTGGGTCGGTCAAGATGATAACCGTCCAACAGGATTGAGCGGCGCATCTGGCGCACTGCCGATTTGGATCAACTTGATGAATCGTCTGAAACTGACACCTGTTGCATTTGCTCAACCTGACGGCGTGGTTTGGCAATGGGTTGATAAAGAGAGTGGTCAAGTTTCAGCTGAGGGCTGTGAAGGTGCCGTTTATATTCCGATGCTGCGTGGTACACTACCAAATCAAGTCACCGCCTGCGGTCAAGAGAAAATCAATCAATCGCAGATGTACAACTCCCCTGATTCAAGCGCGGCAACAGATGAGTCTACTAATGGCTCAACAGATTCCGAAGGCTACACGCCTGCGCCAGCCCCACAGCCTCGTCAAGTGATCCGCCAGTCTTCGGCGTTAGATCACGCAATGGAAAGTTTTTAATATGCCGTTTTTTTTTGATAAAACCTCTACGAAACAAATGTTTGGTAGAGGTGCAATGACCAAGTTATTGGTCGGTGGTTTCTTGGTTGGACTTGTCGGTTGTCAAGCCACCCCAACCAAACCAACACCGAAGATACATACTCGTCCGCATCCACCGGTTGTTGTTACGCCACCTCCGGTGAAGCAGCCTACAGGACCCACGATTGCGCAGCCTGAATTTGGCTATCCACCATTTGAAACCCAAAAATTACCTAGTTTGCCACCGCAGCCTCAAGTCACGTTGCGTGATGGACGTAATATTCCACTGGTCAAAACATTGATGGCGCAAGGCCTGCAACAAATGCAGCTTGGGCAGTTGGACAATGCTGAAGATACTTTTGATCGCGTGCAGCGTATCGCGCCCCAAAATTCGAGTGTTTATGCCCGATTAAGTGAAATTGCGCTTAAAAAGAATGATGGTGTAACCGCTGAAGGCATGGCCCGTCGCGGTTTAGTGTTGGCAAAAACACCGCAACAAAAAGCGGGTTATTGGCAACTGATTATGCTGGCTGGATCGTTGCAAGGTCGCACCGATATTGTCAATGAAGCCAAGAGTCACTTACAGAAGCGGTAGTTTTTCTTTTTTATCAATGAAGCATTCTTTTCTATAGGCACTCTTTAACGAGTGCCTTATTGTTTATCGATACCTAAATAAACCGTATCCCCGCAACACCAAATCCACCATGGGCTTGAGCTTCCGCCAAGTCTTTCACTTGCATGCCGCCTAAAGCATAAACAGGCACATCACTCAATTTTGCTAACTGAGCAAAGCCATCCCATCCTAATAATCTCCCATCAGGATGAGTAGGCGTTGCCAAAACCGTGCCCAAAGTAATTGCATCAACGCCCAAACGCACTGCGTGAGCAACTGAGGCTTCATCATGACAAGCTGCAAACCAATAAACATGTTCGGATTGACGGCTTAAATCGGTTTTTTCGAGTAACGCCGCATGTGTCAAATGTCGTCCACGAATAAATTCATTCACCGATTCAGATGCATCCGATGCGGCAATCAAATTCAGGTCTGGACGTAACATCGAGAGATGCTTCACTGCTGTTTCATACACGATCGTTGACACATTGGGTAATCGAACATAGACCCAAGCATCGGTTTCTTTTTCAATCGACTGCTCGGCAAGCCATGCAGGTATAGAGTCGAGTGCATCCGTCATTAAAGTCGTAGTCATCGAATATCGCTGCGGTAATTGTGCTGCGCGAACAATTGGACGATTGGCATCAGGAAAATTCAAATCAAATAATTGCGCTAATGACACCCAATGCAAAGGCTGCCCTTCCCGTCCAACAGGCTCACCATCGAATGACTCAATACGGTAGACGTGCAAACGAACGGTTTTTTCTGGGTAATGGTAGGTCAGACGCTGAATAAACTGCGGTGTATGAATATCAATACCAAGCTCTTCGTGCAGCTCACGCGCAAGCGCATCCGTCACTAACTCACCGACTTCAACTTTACCACCAGGGAATTCAAAACGACCACCTTGATGCTGATGTTCTGCGCGCTTGGCCAGCAATGCTTGACCATTTTTAACGATGAGTCCTACAGCAACATCAACGACTTTATTTTTGTTTGGCGAATTTAAATCAGAACTCATCTTTAATTAAACCTTATTGCATACGTTGTGCGAGTTGTGCCAAATGCTGACCAAACCAATGGGCTGTTTCAATATCACCCGTAGGGGGTGTCTGTGCCACGGGTAAATTATCCGATTGGGTCATTAAACCAAGAAAGCTCGCCAAACGATTAAGATCCGTCACTTCATGGCCTTGCGACATGAGCGGCAAACCACTCCAGACCATGCCATGTTGCATCGCAAACAAGCAAATTTGTTGTAATACCGCGAGTTTATCACCGCTCAAGCCGCCAGAATTAGCAAACCCTGCGGCAAGCTTTCCAGACCAACTCCGCGAAATCCATCGACTCGAAGTTGCATCCATAAATAATTTAAATTGCCCAGTCACACTGCCCATATAAGTTGGTGAACCAAATACCAAGACATCGGCTTGGTCTAATATTTCCCACTTATAATGATCCATATGTTCAACAGAGATCAGATTTGCATCAATATTTTCGACCCGATTCGCGCCATCGACAATCGCTTGCGCCACACGGGCGGTATGACCATAGGCACTGTGATAAACCACACACATACGCCTAATCGAACCATTATTCTGGATGTGTTCTTGAGTATTTAATTCATTAGCCACGACTAAAATCCCATACGTTTAAGCGATTACATTTTTTTGGATCATGAAGGACAACATCAGTCAGCTTATTCTATGATTAAGATCTGACAATCTGTGAACGAGGACGAATCATCACCACCGTCGCCATCCTTCCGGTATGTCCATCACGTCGATATGAAAAGAAATCCTGTTTATTCGATACGGTGCAATGCTCTCCGCCACTGACACGTTCAACACCAATACGTATCAAACGCTGGCGAGCAAGTTTGTATAAATCAGCTTTGTCTTTGCCATTTGACTGTTCAGTAAATGCCGAGGCACTCGCTGGGTCTTCTTGCACAAATTGATCACGAACTTCTGTGCCAACTTCAAAAGCTTCAGCACCAATTGCGGCACCTAACCATGCATAGGTTGGCGGCTCACGCATGGCATCTGCGGTCGCTTCAATCACGCCTGACAGCAACCCACGCCATCCCGCGTGAGCGCATGCCACCTCAGTGCCATCAGCGTTGCTCAGCACGACAGGCAAACAATCCGCGGTCATAATGACGCAACCTACACCGACTTGATCGGTCACCAGCGCATCCGCATCAGGAACAACGGCATTAACATCCGCTGTGACTCGAAAAACATGTGTGCCGTGAACCTGATTCAACCAAACCAAACGTTCACAACCAAACGGCGCAAGCAGTTCGAGCAGTTTCATGCGATTGGCATGAACCTCTGCTGGATCATCACCGACATGCAATGCTAAATTAAACGTGTCATACGGCGGCTGAC
>CAYJUB010000154.1:0-5782 GCA_964373145.1 uncultured Moraxellaceae bacterium | reverse complement strand
AAATAATCCATTGTAAATTATGACTAATTAACACTACGATCTGCGTTTCAAAAATCCTAGCTTCGAACCTTTAATGAATTTACTGTTTCTTGTGACTCAAACAGTCGCGTAGGTGTTTGATCAAAAAAATTAAAATGAAAGGCTGATGCTAAAGCATTAGGGCGCAATAAAACCCATTTATCCTCGAGCTCACAATCTGTAAACTGCACAGGAATATCATACTCAGAATTAGGTTTACCTATCTCAAAATCTTTATAATCAATTTCCAACAACTTATAGCCATTTGCAACCACATGAATAATTTTAATTTTTTCAGCTAACTTGTTATTTAACGATAAAACAAACATTGCATTATCAATATCTTCAAGTTTTAGCTTTGGAGACCAACGGAAAAACCCACGTTGGCTATAACTAATATTTATAAATTTAACGGTTTCTTGACCTGCAGATCTCATCCAACCAGATTGTTTATATTCTTCAAGATCACAATCCTCGTCATCATCAATCTCTTTATTCCCTTTAATCAAACTATCCCATTGCCCACTACAAATACTATTTTTTATTCCAGATTGCTGTTTTAAAAATTCACTATAATTTTCCTTTGTCATTCGTTCTGATCTATCTGACGATCCAAAATCTATTTTATAAATATTATTTTTCGGTTCTCTTAATTGAAGTGCACAAAATGCCCTGAAATGGCCGATATCCTCCCCCTTATACGGCTTATCTAATTCTAAGGCGATTGTTAAATGAGACATCATTTGTGAAGCTTCTTGAAGAAATAACAGCCTTTTTAATGTTTTCTCAATACTTTGAAATCCTGTTGAAATAACAGATTGTATATCATCCCCCCACCTAGCAAAAAAACTTGATTGCTCTGCCTCAGAAAGTGGAAGTTGGAGATATTGAAATCGAATTGAAAACCCATCAGGACTATCTAAAATGATTCTTATTCTTTCTCTATCAAATATTTCACAACTCAAAAAACCAGATCTTTTTGCGTTATCGGTAAGTTCATTTTTTTCCGTTACGGTAAGATTTAGATTCGTAAAAAATAAAAAATTATCTGGTTTTCTGTCTGATTCAATTGCACTTTTAACATCTTCGTTAAATTTCTTCTTTATTGATCTTTTTTGTGCATTAGAATCATTAACTTGGTTAACAAAACCCACTGCACCATAAACAACTAATCCATCCTTTGTAAAGGCTTCTATATCCCTACCTCCGTCACGTCCCCCTCTTGGGTGACGTGGTCTTACGTCAGAAAATCTTCTGTCTGTACCAAGAACTGCGAGACACATTTGTTCGCGATGTAATTGATTTGAATCAAGATAGCCTTTTAAGCGTTCATCAGTCGTATATGGCACTTTATTAAACTACCTTAGAAATCATTAATCTTAAACCGCATGAACCTTACACCTTGTCGCAAACGGCAACGCCTCCAACCGCTCAGGCTCAATCTCCTCCGCGCAAACCGCACACAACCCATAACGCCCAGCATCTAACCGAGCCAGCGCTTCTTTCACCTGATTGAGTTCCCCTTTTGCCGCCAACTGCACAGCCATCTGCTCATCATCACGTCCATGCAAACCCGCTTGATCACTCCATTGCTCATTATCAGGTGCATTGCGCTCCACACGCTCTGCCTCAATTCGCGCCAACCGCGCCACTAACTCATCCTGTAATGCAACCAAATGCTCACGTGCTTTATCTGTACTGTTGTGAGTGCTCATTACCGATCCTTGATATGAATTTCTCTTATGATGAATAACATAGAAGTCATCACGATGTCCATGTAAATGCAAACCAACACTCACATTCACAACAAACAGACATGACTGAAAATCACCCGACGATTCACAGTAGGATGATTTTGATTGGTATGCAGGTTATTTAATAAATTTATCGGAAATTTTGCCCGAAAGCTTCATCGTATTTTTATCAACGAAATGATAAAACACTTCAGAAAACGCAATCGTTAACGCCACGACCACAATACAACTGGTCACAGCCGATAAACCATATCCCCACTGCTGCTCAAACAAAAACTGGAACAACGGAAGTCCAATCAAATACAAAATCAGGAAATGATTTAAGTAAGCAGCAAAGGAAATTTTACCCAAGAAAATCGTCACGCGATTGCTGAACGCCTCAGCCAATTTGGTATTCCACATGATTGCAATGACAATCAGCGGACCGGCCAAAAAATTCAAAATTTCATAGGTTTGTTCACCGATCACATCATAGAAAACCTGATATGAAGCACTCCCATTATGGACGCCAGCAAAATACAAACCGAGTAATAAACAGATCCAAGCAGGAACGGTCGCTAATTTCTTTTTATGGAAATAAAACAACGAACCGATGAGGAATGCGGCATAACCCAAATAGTCTACGTGCAAACATAACACAATCGTCGCAATCGGAATCAACCATCCAAAAACAGGTTTTTTGGTGCGCAAATACAGCAGAAAAAACAAACCAAATGAGCCAAGAAGCTCAATCCGCATCGTCCACAACACCCAGTTGTAATCGCTATAACCTAAGAAAAATGAACGAATACTGCCATCAAATGCCGCAGCCATAAATGAACCAAATAGCGCGATGCACCATGTCCACAACGACCCGTGTTGATAAGTCTCACCAAATAAGGTTGCGATAATGCCCTGATCGAACACATGCGGCACGTGTCCAATTTCCGCGCCCCAACTTGAAATATGCTGTATTGGCGGCTGATAAAAACTAAACGCCGCCCATAACAAAATACAAGACGCCAACGCAGGCAACATCAATCGCGGATAGCGTTTGATACTCATCACTTGGATTTTTTTGATGGGATCACGGCTATTCACAATCGTGTAAGTCAGTACATAACCGCTCAGCACAAAAAAAATATAAACCGCCGCTGTACCCGAATACCAAAACGCAAATGGTGAATGATGCATCATCAACTCTAAATTCGTCGTCGTTGTTTGCTCATCAAAAAATCGATGCATCGACGGGAAAAAGGTCAACGACAAATGCGAAAACACCACAAAAAGGCAAGCAATCCCTCGAATGGCTTCAGCGGCTTCAATCTTTTCTTTAATCATAACAACTATTCATTCAATTCAGATATATCGACTTAATGCGGGTTGAGAAGTCATCAAAACAAACGTTTACAACGATAAGACAGTATTTTTGTCAGTACTGTTCTCATATTTGAATCTGAATTCATTCAGGGTGAATTATATAGAACGATACAACAAACCCTATAGATGATTCGTAAAATCGTTCTACTACAAAGCAGAAATAACATTATCCACGACGATAAGTCATTATTTTACCTTTAAATTTCAGACGATCAATCTGTTCAATCGATCCACGCGTCATACTATATAGATACCCCAACTTCTCCATTGACCGAGTAAACTCGCGTTGTTGGCGACGATCAGGGTCAATAATCACCACTTCAACTGTTGACTTCGAATGTAGATCAATAAAAGCTGACAACAATGCCGGATGATTGGGCTCATACAGCAAATCACTGCCAATGATCAAATCAAAATACCCCATCTCAGGTTGTAATTTTGCCCAATCACATAATGTAAAAGTCATAGGAGACATATCATTCAAGCGAATATTTTCAGTAAAGAAATCGCGCGCGGAAGGATGATAATCGCTCGCGGTAATATCCGCGCCACGATGATGCGCCACCATACTCGCCAAGCCTAAACCACAACCCAGCTCAAGGATTCGTAAGCCTTCTAACTCATGGACATTAATCATTTCAGCGAGAATCATGCCTGAAGGCCAGACATTACCAAATAACGACCACGTTGATGAGGAAATGCCAGCGAGTTCGGCTAACCCATCAGGGTCTGAGAATTGTTGTTTATCTTTTAAACCGCGAATTTGAAAATTGTTTTCGCCGACCATCACCGAATGGGTGCTGACCTCAAAAGATGGCGCAGGTGAAACAAACATGACGTACTCAGTGAGTAATATTCTGGTATCGGAACCATGAGCACGTCGGAAAGAACAAAATGGATGCGTTGTGGCTGCACAAAGATTGCGCCTGCAAAAATGAACACATCCACAGAATAGAGCCAGACTACAGGATTGATGAAGAAACAACCAGTTGAGTTTTGTCAGCATGGCGATACTTTAGCCTAAGCCAAAATATTCTTATAAATATCTTCACAAATTACAGTGACGATACTGATCCGTCAGCAACAAATTGGCACTCTTCATGCTATATTATTTACACTAATTAAAATTAACTGCGAATCTACAGCGACTGTCGGATTTCACGCGAGGAGATGGGGTAAAACATGCGCGCACTTGGACCAACTGATTTAATCTTTCTGACTTTGGAAAGTCGCAAACAGCCCATGCATGTCGGAGGCTTATTTCTATTCAAACTGCCTGAAGGCGCGCCGTCTGACTTCGTCTGGCAACTCGTTCAAAAAATCCGCGCATCCGAAGATAAACCTGTCCAGCCATTTAACCAAGTGCTGAGCGGCTATTTCTGGGATAAAGATGATGATTTCGATATTGATCAGCACTTTAGACACATCTCATTACCCAAACCGGGTCGTGTTCGTGAATTATTAACCTACGTTTCACAAGAACACTCTGCGCTACTTGATCGTGCAAAGCCGTTATGGGAATGTCATATCATTGAAGGCATCGAAGGCAATCGCTTTGCCATGTACATGAAAATGCACCATGCGATGGTTGATGGTGTGGGTGGCATGAAACTCGTGCAACGCGCAATGTCGACATCGCCACTCGATGACACCATCACCCCACCTTGGGCAATGAGAAGTACGGGGCATAAAAAAGCAGGGATTACGATTAGTAAAACCACTCAATTCTTCAATAATGTCGCCAAACAAATTCAAATTGCGCCTAACGTCACCCGTGAAGTGTATACCGCAATTACTAAACGTAAAGATCCGAACTACGTCTCCGTTTTCCAAGCACCAAAAAGTATTTTAAATCAGCCAGTTTCTGCATCACGTCGATTTGCTGCACAGTCATATGAGCTCAAACGTCTACGCGACATCGCAAAAAAACTCACCACCCATCTCGGTGAAAAATTCACACTCAATGATATCGTTTTGGCAATTTGTTCAGGCGCAATGCGTGCTTATTTGAGCAATCAGAATGCACTGCCTGCCAAGCCATTGGTGGCCATGGTGCCGATCTCATTGCGCCAAGAAGGCGATGATAGCGGTAATGCGATTGCGTTCATTTTGGCAAACCTCGCAACTCATCTCAGTGATCCTTTAGAGCGCATCACCGCGATTCGTAATAGCGTACAAAACTCTAAAGATCGCATGGCGCGAATGACACCCGGTGAAATTCTTAACTACACAGGCATCGTGTTTTCGTTAGCGGGTTTAAACTTGATCACTGGCGTAGCACCGAAAGTTCAAGCTTTTAACCTCGTGATCTCCAACGTCCCTGGTCCAAAAGAAACGCTTTATCTAGGCGGCGCAACGTTAGACGCGCTCTACCCTGTTTCGATTGTCATGGACGGTCAAGCGACCAACATCACGCTTACTAGCTACCATGACAAGTTAGAAGTGGGCATTATTGCCTGCCGTAAAACATTGCCAAGTATTCAAAGCCTATTGGGTCTTTTAGAATACGAAATTGTCATTTTGGAACGCCTTACTGCTGACATTCCTCTCGTCGACTAAGCGACTGGAATGTTTAATGTAAAAATATGGCAAAACATGCGCGTATAATCGTAAATGTAGTGAAAATAGAGCAGCATTCATCTAATTTTTTT
>CAYJUB010000153.1:0-5868 GCA_964373145.1 uncultured Moraxellaceae bacterium | reverse complement strand
GTTGAGAAAAAACGCAAAATCAACCAAGGCGATGAGCTGGCTCATGGCGTGTTGAAAGTGGTTAAAGTTTACTTGGCCGTGAAACGTCGCATCCAACCGGGTGACAAGATGGCGGGCCGTCATGGTAACAAGGGTGTGGTTTCGGTCATTATGCCTGTCGAAGACATGCCGTATGACATCAACGGTGAACCTGTAGATATCGTACTGAATCCTCTCGGCGTTCCATCGCGTATGAACGTGGGTCAGATTCTTGAAACGCATATGGGCTGGGCTGCTAAAGGCTTAGGCCAGAAGATCGATCGCATGCTGCAAGAACAGCGTAAAGTTGCTGATTTGCGTAAATTCATGGATCAAATCTACAACCAAGTTGGTGGCGAGCAAGAAGAACTGGCAAGCTTGACGGATGATGAAGTCTTGGCATTGGCGAAAAACCTGCGCGGCGGTGTTCCAATCGCAACGCCAGTATTTGACGGTGCTGAAGAGAGTCAAATCAAGCAATTGTTGACCTTGGCTGATCTGTCTGAAACCGGTAAACAAGTCCTGTTCGACGGACGTACTGGTGACAAGTTTGATCGTCCTGTGACCGTTGGTTATATGTACATGCTCAAGCTCAACCATTTGGTTGATGACAAGATGCATGCGCGTTCAACCGGTTCTTACTCACTGGTTACACAGCAACCGCTCGGTGGTAAAGCACAGTTCGGTGGTCAGCGTTTCGGAGAGATGGAGGTGTGGGCACTAGAAGCATACGGTGCAACGTACACCTTGCAAGAAATGCTCACAGTGAAGTCAGATGATGTCGAAGGTCGTACCCGTATCTACAAAAACATCGTGGATGGCAATCACTACATGGATCCGGGCATGCCTGAGTCCTTCAACGTATTGACCAAAGAGATTCGTTCTTTGGGTATTAATATTGAGTTAAAAGGCGGTGAAGATTAAGCGTTTTCCAACGCCGTAAACCCATCTGTTGATGTGGGTTTACGGCAATATGAAGTGCGTTAAATTTTCGCAAAGCTTGCAGTATTAATATAAAAGCTTAGCGCATTAGACAGTATACAAATGACCCCTTCCGAGTGTACATACCTCGGACAACGGAGAAATGACTTGAAAGACTTACTCGATATTATGCGTAAAAAACCGGGTTCGGATGAAGTTCTAGCGAACTTTGACCGTATTCGGATTGGTCTTGCTTCACCAGAAATGATTAAGTCATGGTCACACGGTGAAGTGAAAAAGCCAGAAACCATTAACTATCGTACGTTCAAGCCAGAACGTGATGGTTTGTTCTGTGCCAAAATCTTTGGACCGATCAAAGATTACGAGTGCTTGTGCGGTAAATACAAGCGTATGAAATACAAAGGCGTGATCTGCGAAAAATGCGGCGTTGAAGTCACGACTGCAAAAGTTCGCCGTGAGCGTATGGGTCATATTGACCTCGCATCACCAGTCGCGCATATTTGGTTCTTAAAATCACTGCCAAGCCGTATTGGTTTGCTGCTCGATATGACCCTGCGTGATATCGAACGCGTGCTTTATTTCGAAAGCTATGTCGTGACCGATCCTGGCATGACCCCGTTTGAAAAATTCCAATTGCTTGGCGATGAAGAGTATTTCAATGCGCTGGAAGAGCATGGCGATGAATTCACTGCAAAAATGGGTGCTGAAGCAATTCAGGACTTATTACGTGACATCGACTTGGAATCAGAAATTGCACGCTTGCGTGAAGAGATTCCAAACACTACATCAGAAACCAAGCTGAAGAAATCGTCAAAACGCTTGAAATTGATGGAAGCATTCCGTGATTCAAACAACAAGCCTGAGTGGATGGTCATGACCATTCTGCCAGTCTTGCCACCTGATCTACGTCCATTAGTTCCACTAGAAGGCGGTCGTTTTGCGACTTCTGACTTGAACGATTTGTATCGACGCGTGATTAACCGTAATAACCGTTTGAAGCGTTTGCTTGAGCTGTCTGCGCCAGACATCATCGTGCGTAACGAAAAACGTATGTTGCAAGAAGCGGTTGATGCGTTGCTTGATAACGGTCGCCGTGGTCGTGCCATTACCGGCAGCAACAAGCGTCCGCTGAAATCTTTGGCTGATATGATCAAAGGTAAACAAGGTCGTTTCCGTCAAAACTTGCTCGGTAAGCGTGTGGATTACTCCGGTCGTTCCGTGATCGTAGTTGGTCCAACCCTGCGTCTGCATCAATGTGGTCTGCCGAAAAAAATGGCGCTGGAACTGTTCAAGCCATTTATTTTTGCAAAACTACAATCTTCAGGCATGGCGACAACCATTAAAGCTGCGAAGAAAATGGTTGAACGCGAAACTCCTGAGGTGTGGGACGTTCTTGCACACGTGATTCGCGAACATCCAGTGATGTTGAACCGTGCGCCAACCCTTCACCGTTTGGGTCTGCAAGCGTTTGAACCGACCCTGATTGAAGGTAAAGCGATCCAGTTGCATCCGCTGGTCTGTACCGCGTTCAACGCCGACTTCGACGGTGACCAAATGGCGGTTCACGTGCCATTGACCATCGAAGCACAGCTTGAAGCGCGTGCGTTGATGATGTCAACCAACAACATCTTGTCTCCAGCGAACGGTGAGCCAATCATCGTACCGTCACAGGACGTTGTTTTGGGTCTGTACTACATCAGCCGTGACACGATCAATGCGCCAGGCGAAGGCATGGTGTTTGCGGATACGCAAGAGGTGGATCGTGCTTTGGCAACCAAATTCGTGACTGTACACAGCCGCATTAAAGTGCGTGTGAACCAGACCGTATTTGATGAAAATGGCGAAAAAGTAACAACCACATTCTTGGTTGATACCACACCTGGTCGTTGCTTGCTTTGGAAAATCTTGCCAGAAGGGATGACCTTCGACCAAGTTAACCAAGTCATGACTAAAAAGAACGTGTCTAAACTGATTAACTCGGTTTACCGTACTTTGGGTCTGAAAGCGACCGTATTGTTTGCTGACCAATTGATGTACCTCGGATTTGCGCAAGCAACTCACTCTGGTGTGTCTGTCGGTATGGAAGACATGCTGATTCCGCCAAATAAAGAAGAGATTATCGGTAAAGCGGATACTGAAGTTCGCGAAATCGAAAATCAATTCGAGCAAGGCTTCGTAACAGCTGGTGAACGCTATAACAAAGTGGTCGACATCTGGTCACGTACCAACGAACAAGTTGCGAAAGCGATGATGGACAATCTGTCTACTGAAGTCGTCATCAATAAGAAGGGCGATGAAGAAAGACAGAAATCGTTCAACTCGATTTACATCATGTCCGATTCTGGCGCGCGTGGATCTGCAGCGCAGATTCGTCAGCTTGCCGGTATGCGTGGTTTGATGGCTAAACCATCAGGTGAAATCATTGAAACGCCAATTAAGGCGAATTTCCGTGAAGGTCTGACCGTTCTCCAGTACTTTATTTCGACACATGGTGCGCGTAAAGGTTTGGCGGATACGGCGTTGAAAACTGCGAACTCGGGTTATTTGACCCGACGTTTGGTTGACGTGGCACAAGACTTAGTGATCACCGAACCAGATTGCGGTACTGATGACGGCATTTACATCACGCCATTGATTCAAGGTGGTGACGTGATTGAGCCACTGCGTGACCGTGTATTGGGTCGTGTGGTCGCGGTTGATTTGATGACACCAGGTAGCGACGAAGTGCTTGCACCTGCAGGCACCTTGCTGGATGAGAAGTGGGTAGATACTCTAGAAATCGCCGGTGTGGACGAAGTTAAAGTACGCACCGTGATTAGCTGTCGTACCCGCTTCGGTGTTTGTGCGATGTGTTATGGTCGTGATCTTGCACGCGGCCATTTGGTTAATGCTGGTGAGTCTGTCGGCGTTATGGCTGCACAGTCAATCGGTGAACCCGGTACTCAGTTGACCATGCGTACGTTCCACGTTGGTGGTGCCGCGAGCCGAGCTTCTGCGGTCAGCAGTATCCAAGTGCGTAACAAAGGGACGATTCGTTTCCATAACATCAAAACCGTAAATCACCATAAAGGTCATTTGGTTGCGGTGTCGCGTTCAGCCGAAATCGGTGTCGCGGATGATATCGGTCGTGAGCGTGAGCGTTATCGCTTGCCATACGGTGCGTCGATCAGTGTACAAGATGGCCAAACCGTTGAAGCGGGTCAGATCATTGTGAACTGGGATCCGCATACACACCCACTGATTACCGAAGTAGCAGGTCGTGTTAAGTTCGTTCAGATCACCGAAGGTGTGACTGCGACGACCAAAACCGAAGATGCAACGGGTATGTCTTCAATTGAGATTCTTCAAGCGAAAGACCGTCCAGCATCAGGTAAAGAACTGCGTCCTTCCGTCGCATTATTTGATTCGAACGATCAACCGCTGATGGTTGAAGGAACGGATCAACAAGTTCAATACTTCCTGCCAGCACAAACTGTTCTGACTGTACGTGACGGTGATGTGATCGGTGTGGGTGATGTGATTGGTCGTGTACCGCAAGAATCATCACGTACTCGTGATATTACCGGTGGTCTGCCACGTGTGGCCGACTTGTTTGAAGCGCGTAAACCGAAAGAGTTTGCAATTCTTGCTGAAGTCAGCGGCGTGATTACCTTCGGTAAAGAAACCAAAGGCAAAAATCGCTTACTGATTAGCCCTGAAGACGGCACTGAAGTTCATGAAGAATTGATTCCAAAATGGCGTCAAATTAACGTGTTCGAAGGTGAGCATGTAGAAAAAGGTGAAGTGATCAGTGATGGTCCACAGAACCCGCATGACATTCTGCGTCTCAAAGGCGAAGAGCAATTGGCGACGTATATCGTCAACGAAGTGCAAGACGTTTACCGCTTACAAGGCGTTAAAATCAACGACAAGCACATCGAAGTGATTATTCGTCAGATGCTGCGTAAAGTGGACATCATCGAAGGTGGTGATTCTTCCTTCATCAAAGGCGAGCAAGCAGAATACGCGCGCGTGTCTGAAGAGAATGAAGCCTTGCTGGCCCAAGGTAAGTTCCCAGCACGTTTTGAGCGTATCCTGATGGGTATTACCAAAGCATCGTTGTCGACTGACTCGTTCATCTCTGCGGCGTCTTTCCAAGAAACGACCCGTGTATTGACCGAAGCTGCGGTAACTGGCAAAGAAGACGAACTGCGCGGCTTGAAAGAGAACGTGGTTGTGGGTCGTCTGATTCCTGCAGGTACCGGTTTGGCTTATCACTTGGCCCGTCGTCAGCAAGAAGCATTGGAAGCTGAAGTTGAACTTTCAACATTGGCAACTGACTTCTCTGAAGTTGATCAAGCATTCAGTCAAGCATTGAATGAAGAGCAAATCTAAACGATTTGTTCCTCAGATGATCTAAAAAAGAGGCTCGTATGAGCCTCTTTTTTTATGCTTCGGGATCAAGCTTTATCGATAGTGAGCTGCTGACACCAAGTACAGAAGGGTTACGAGAATAGGATCAGATCAATGGTGCATTTGCATAAAATTGAGCTGTTATAATTGCTTCGATAAAATTAATGAAAATTCAATATCTACCTTGTATCAGACATGTCGAAATATTCTATCCGTGCGATGCAGGCTGAAGATGTCACAGCCGTCGCAGCGATTGAGCAACAAGTGGAATACCATCCGTGGTCCGTGAATCAGTTTCAGGACAGTTTAAGTGCTGGGCAGCGTTGTACGGTGGTTATGGACGGGCACCGAGTGGTGGGTTATTGTATTTTACAGCCTGTACTTGATGAGGCGAATCTATTGTTAATGGCGATCGATCCTGCGCTGCAAGGGCAAGGGTTGGGGTTTTTATTGCTGGAAGAGTCGATTGAGCGCTTAGGCGTAGGCAGTGTGATGAATTTTCTGGAGGTCCGTCAA
>CAYJUB010000152.1:0-5899 GCA_964373145.1 uncultured Moraxellaceae bacterium | reverse complement strand
CTATTTTTCAATTTATAAAGTCGTATTTAAGCTTCGCAATTCAAAGAAGATTCGCAATAAAAAACCAGCATCAAATGTGCTGGTTCTTTTTATTGCTAAAGAGCCTTAATTAGTTCGGAATATCGCGCTGAGATACTTCACGAATTTTCTGTTTAAGGGCTTCGTAGCCATGCAACGCTTCAAACTGAGGGAATTCAGCAATCACATTCGCAGGCGCATCAAACAAGAAGCCATGATCCGCTTCACCAAGCATCGTTGTATCGTTGTAGGAATCACCTGCTGCAATCACGCGGAAATTCAAACCATGTAAGGCTTGAACCGCTTTGCGTTTTTGATCTGGTTGACGCAATTTATAATCGGTAATCATGCCATTTGCATCAGATTCCAATTTATGACAGAAAATGGTTGGCCAGCCCAATTGACGCATCAATGGATGAGCAAACTCATAAAAAGTATCTGACAAAATGATCAATTGAAAATGCGTACGCACCCATTCCACAAACTCGCGCGCACCTTCAAAAGGACCCATATCTGCAATCACCGCTTGGATATCTGGCAAACCCAAGTTATGTTCGCGCAAAATCCGTAAACGTTGCGTCATCAATACGTCGTAATCAGGAATATCACGCGTTGTCGCTTCTAATTCTTTAATACCCACTTTCTTTGCAAAATTGATCCAAATTTCTGGAACCAGCACACCTTCCAAATCTAAACAAACCAGTTCCATACCGCACTCCCTAAATCAAATCAGATCGAATCAATAGTTAAAAACAGCTCAAAAAGCGACGAATAAATATGGCACGCACTCTAACGCGGATTTGCGATTTCGTCCATAGATTGAAAGCGAATACGCGGTGCTAGATCGCAATATTGCTGTCAGTCTTTGTAATCTTTAGGTAGAATATATGCCCTATCAGTAATACGCGCTTGAATTGTCATTTTTTATTCAAATCAGTAAAAATATAGACCATCGCGCAAGCATTCGCACAACGAATGAATTGAATTGCTAAACACCACACTACCAGCCGTCGCTAGGAGCTTATACGTGAGCACAGTAATTCCAACCATCGACCAAGTCACTGCACTTGCTCAAGAATTTGATCAACAAACGCCACAAAAAATCATTGAACTCGCACTGAACCAAGAAGGTGAAATTGCGATTTCTTTCAGTGGCGCAGAAGATGTCGTTTTGATCGACATGGCACATCGTTCAGGCAAGCCATTCCGTGTATTCAGCCTCGATACAGGCCGTTTGCATATTGAAACATATCAATACCTTGAAACCGTTCGCAAGCATTACGGCATTACCTTAGAAATTTGCATGCCAGAGCCAGAGCCAGTTCAAGCGATGGTTAATGCAAAAGGCATGTTTAGTTTCTACGTAGACGACCATAAAGAATGCTGTGGCGTCCGTAAAATTCAACCATTACGCAAAAAATTAGCGACTTTAGATGGCTGGATTACAGGACAACGTAAAGATCAAAGCCCAAACACACGTTCAGAAGTGCCTGTCGTTCAGGCAGATGTTGGCTTCAGCGGTCCAGGTAAATCACTGATTAAATACAACCCACTCGCAAACTGGACCAGTGCTGATGTTTGGAACTACATCCGCATGATGGAAATTCCATACAATCCATTGCATGAACGCGGTTTCACTTCAATCGGTTGTGAGCCTTGCACACGCCCAGTTCTACCAAACCAACACGAACGTGAAGGTCGCTGGTGGTGGGAAGAAGCGACTAAGAAAGAGTGTGGCTTGCACGCTGGCAATATCGAAGGCAAATAAGCCTTAAAAACAAAAAAACCGCATTTTAATAATGCGGTTTTTTTTTCGTTTAATAAAACGACATAGCTCATTGAGCTTGTCGAAATGTGCAGAGCCTCGCAACAAGAACACTTCGATATTTCCACTGGCTCAATAACCGCAGGCTCAGTGTCTTGTTGCTATATCTTTTCGAATAAAATAGAAAGTTAAGCAAAACCCAAGAATATCAATAATGCACGGTCAACCGCTTGCAAATGATCAGCATCCAAATGACCAACCACCTCACCTACTTTTTCTTTTAATAAAGTTTGCGGCTTATCGACCATGATTTGAGAAGGTTGAAGCAAACCATTGGTTTCATTGTGCTCAACTGGAATTCTAAATAATGGTGCATCAAGCAACTCATCGGTAATCGGTAAGATCACCACGGATGGATGCACAGAGAAAAGATTGGATTGCACAATCATCGCTGGACGACGAACTCGGTAATCACCCTGCACAGCAATCGTCACAATATCGCCACGCTTATAGAGTGGCTCGACTACATTAGAAGTCAATGCCATCCCTCCTGATCGCCAAATACATCTAACCAGTCTGCAACTTCACGTTCAAGCGCAGCACCTTGTATTGATAGTGATTGACGACGACATTCTTCCGCAAAACCTTTCTGTCTGGTATCAGCAACCCAGATTTGAACAGGTCTTAGGCCTGAGGCACGCAATGCCTCACGATGTTTTTGTACTCTTTCCGCAACACTCATGCGCATGACGCACTGCTCTTTTTAATCCTTGGCGTTATTTATAAATCAAATTTTAGTTTCATGCAACAAAAACACGTCAAAAAACAGCATGTTTCATGTATCTAATTTCCATTTTCGTTTCATGTAGCATAAAAAACAGAATTAAAAATAGTTTCATGAAACTTATTTTATAATTAATTATCAGTTAGTTAAAAACACCAACATCCGATACGATCTTTTATTAACCACAAACATTTAGATAAAAAATAGCACTCTTTAGCACTAATATTTATTTTATGAATGTCGCTTTATTTTGGTAATTCCACTGTCTTGATCAGCATCGAAATTCAATCGCAGTCAATTTTAAGCAAAAAAAAGCACCACATTTCTGTAGTGCTTTTTTTGAAAAGGTAAACTAGTTTTTGATCAAAACTCCTTTTAAAGCATTGCGGCCAGCTCTGCCCCATCACGAATTGCGCGTTTTGCATCAAGCTCAGCTGCTAATTTTGCACCGCCGATAATATGATATTTTGCACCCGTCACGACTCCTTCTGCGGGGAATAGATCGCGAACAGATTCTTGACCGGCACAAACCACAACCGTATCCACGCGTAATAATTGCTGTTGACCATCAACCGTGATCCATAAGCCTTCATTTGTGACACGATCGTAACTCACACCACGCATTGCTCGAACGCCCTGTTTTTTAACAGCTGCCCGATGTACCCAACCCGAAGTTTTTCCGAGTCCTGCACCGACACTGGTTTCTTTACGCTGCAGTAAATAAATCTGACGATATGGCGCATGTACTTTGGGACGCGCCAAACCACCTTCACTGATATAAGCTGGATCAGGGTCAACACCCCATTCCTCCTGCCAATCTGCTAAAGGTTGTGGTTGCGGAACCTCAGGGTGACGCAATAAAAATTCGCTAACGTCAAATCCAATACCACCAGCTCCAATCACAGCGACACGGTATCCAACTTCTGCACCACGTAAAACTTCGGCATAACTCAAAACACTGGGTAACTGGCTACCTTCTAATTTTAAAGGTCGCGGTACAACACCCGTCGCAATAATGACGTCATCGTATCCTTCACGCTCTAATTGTTCATGGCTGATTTTGGTATTCAAACGAACTTCTACACCAGTCTTGCCCAACATTTTTTTGTAGTAACGAATCGTCTCATGGAACTCTTCTTTTCCAGGTACGACTTTTGCCAAATTAAACTGACCACCGATATCTGCTTGTGCTTCAAACAAAGTCACAGCATGTCCACGACTTGCCGCAACAGTTGCAGCGGACATGCCAGCAACGCCGCCACCAACGACTGCAATACGTTTTGGACGTTTAGTTTTTACATAAACCAATTCTGTTTCATGACAAGCCTGTGGATTAACCAAACAAGATGCACGTTTATTTGCAAAGGAATGATCTAAGCAGGCTTGATTACAAGCGATACACGTATTAATTTCATCAACCCGATCACTTGCTGCTTTATTGACCCACTCAGGATCTGCCAGAAACGGACGCGCCATTTGAATCAGATCAGCCTTGCCACTTGCCAAAATATCTTCAGCTACATCAGGCATATTGATACGATTTGAGGCGATGACCGGAACACCAACATGCGCACGCACATGTGCAGTCACATCAACGAATGCTGCACGCGGGACCGAAGTTACAATCGTCGGCACACGCGCTTCATGCCAACCAATTCCAGTATTGAGTAAGGTAATTCCAGCTTTTTCTAATGCTTGAGCAACCTGTACGACTTCATCCATCGTATTACCATTATGGACAAAATCCATCAACGATAAACGGAAACAAATGATAAATTTTTCGCCCACTTTTTCGCGAATCGCTTTGACAATTTGAACAGCAAAGCGCATCCGATTTTCAATTTCACCACCCCAACGATCAGTACGCTTATTGACATGGCGACTGAGGAATTGATTGAGTAAATAGCCTTCTGAGCCCATGATTTCAACGCCATCATAACCAGCCAACTTTGCAAGTTTGGCGCAGTGTGCGTAATCTTCAATGGTGGATAGAATATTGCTCTCGCTCATTTCGCGAGGTTTAAACATAGAAATTGGTGATTTGATGGGGCTTGAAGAAACCACAAATGGTTGATAGCCATAACGACCAGCATGCAGAATCTGCATTAAAATTTTGCCGCCATGTTTATGCACAGCGTGTGTAACTAGACGATGATTCAGCGCATCAGTCGGTGAATTCATGGTTCCGCCAAAAGGTAATAGCCAACCTTGACGATTCGGCGAAATTCCGCCTGTGATAATTAAGCCAACTCCGCCTTTTGCACGCTCTGCAAAATAAGCAGCAAGTTTTGGATACTGATAAAAACGATCCTCAAGACCAGTATGCATCGATCCCATGACAACGCGATTTCTAAGTTTTGTAAAACCTAGATCAAGTGGTTGAAGCAAATGAGGAAACGCTTTGGCTTTCATGTTTGATGACTCTTATAAAATTTGAAAATCAAAAGATATCGTGTTCAAAAAAGATCACGATGGTATTGCAAAGTACAGGTTAGCAAAGCTCCAATTGAAGAGACTTTATCCAATACATTAATATAGAAAATACAGATGCAAGTTTATGCATCTATGCACCGAATTACCAGTGGCTCAAACTTTTGTTTTTAACCATTTTAGGTCAATTACTAAAGACTATTTATTTGCAGAGCAAATGAATTCATTACCTGCCATGGATCGCTGTACCGTTTTGTTGAAAATTTTATACCAAACTTAAGGGAGATTACGACCATAAGTATCATGTTTAGATACCCATTGATCAGACAGAATTGCAGAAGACAATAAAAGCTCACCACATAAAACTGTTGCAGCAATAACCTCTGCCAACTTCAAAGCCTTGCTTGTTCCGTAGCAACCCATGGACTGAAGGTATTCACATTGAGTCGGCAATATCGTACCGCCGCCATAAGTTGCCACAATGAATGAAGGAATAGTCACTGAGAAATAATAGTCTCCATTATCCAAAAGTTCACTATATAGAAAACCTGCGCTGGACTCTGCGACATTAGCTACAACTTGGCCACTGGCCATAAAAAACGGCAAGCAAAGCAATTGGCAAAAATCACCGTTGTCGTGACTCTTAAAAGTCATGCCTCGATTATAACAGGCAACAAGAGTTCCTTTTATCGTCGCCATGGGAACATAAAATTCACCATGGGCATGCTCGCTATTGACTAATAATGGTCTGGCAAATCCCATTGGAACCTGCACAATGCCACTAGATCCTTCTATATTTCCCAGTAGAACATCTGGCGGAATCGAAAACTGCCCCATATGAAATAATAAATGCCCACTATTTTTCTCAACAATCTCTCGACGAGCTGCTGCCATTTCACGTG
>CAYJUB010000151.1:3873-5907 GCA_964373145.1 uncultured Moraxellaceae bacterium | reverse complement strand
CGAAGCATTTTCCATGCACGATCACGGTTGGCGTGCTGACTACGCTCATTCTGACACGCAACCACAGTGTTCGTTGGAATATGCGTCAAACGTACCGCAGAGTCGGTTTTATTAATGTGCTGACCACCCGCACCTGACGCGCGGTATGTATCGGTACGCACATCGGCAGGATTGATATCAATTTCAATATTATCATCAATCTCAGGTGACACAAACACAGATGAAAATGAGGTATGACGACGGTTACCCGAATCAAACGGCGACTTACGCACTAAGCGATGCACGCCAGTTTCGGTGCGTAACCAACCAAAAGCATACTCGCCTTCGACCCGAATCGTCGCGCTCTTAATGCCCGCGATTTCACCATCAGATTCTTCCATGATTTCCGCCTTGAAACCATGACGCTCAATCCAGCGCAAATACATACGCAGCAACATTGACGCCCAATCTTGCGCCTCCGTACCGCCCGAACCCGACTGAATGTCGACGAAGCAATTGCACGGATCCGCTTCACCGCCAAACATACGGCGGAATTCCAATTTACCCACATCCGCTTCCGCAGCATCCAACTCAGCAGTCACTTCGACCAGCAGACTTTCTTCATCCGCTTCAACCGCCAAATCCAACATCGCTTGCGCATCATCGACTTGCTTGGTCAGGTTATTGAGCACGTTCACAACGCCCTCTAACTCGCCTTTTTCTTTCGACATGCCTTGCGCGCGCGGTGCATCATTCCAAATGGCAGGATCTTCAAGTTCGCGTAGAACTTCTTCTAAACGCTCAACTTTTAGATCATAGTCAAAGATACCCCCTAAGCGTGTTGCCGCGCTCAGTCAGGTCTTTAATGCGAAGGATATACGGGTTAATTTCCACGGATTTGCTACTCTGTAAAATATGAATCTTGAATAAGGTGGCGATTTTAATACAAACTGAAGAGTGACGGCGCTTTTTTTACCAATATCCGATCAATGCGGCAAAGTCAGTTAAACAAAATTACGCATTGTGTGCTTCTGCTAACTTCATCTCAAACAATGCAGCCACCAAATCTGATTGGGTAATAATCCCCATCACAACCTTCTCTTCGTCCACAACCAACACATAATGTAAGCCCTGATCGGAGAACAATTGGACTAAATCACCAATCGGTTGTTCAGCACGCACCGTCGGCGCGTCATGCGACATAATATCAATCACATGCTTCGCCCAATATTCCTCTAGCGGATTGATAATATGAGTCGAATTGCCTCTCGGCACCAAGAAATCCTGAATCGACAGCAAGCCTTGTAACTGTTTTTGCTCATTCACAACAGGTAAAGCCATCAGCTCCATTTCACGTAGCATCGTCAGTGCTACATTCAATGATGTCGTTGGCTGCACGGTGATCAAGTCCTTCGACATAATCTCAGCACAACGCACATCACCGAATTGACGCTGAAATGAATTCACTTTGGCTTGATTGATTAAGTCCGCAAAATCACTTTTATTAATGTCCAAAAGCTCGCCAAAACCACTCAACGCTTGATCGAGATCCTGACTGGTAAAACCCAAACGTTCGCTGGGTAATGGATCGGTCGTTCTTGCAGGTTTTGTAATCTGATGTGGATAACGATGGCGCAGTACGTTGTTAAAAATCAACGCTAATGCTAATAAAAATAGAGAATTAACCAATACTGGCCAAATCACAAACTGATAACCTAGCGCATGAATCGCAGGCCCACCCATCACCGCAGTCATCGCGACAGCACCACTCGGTGGATGCAAACAACGTAGGATAAACATAAAACCAATCGCAGCCGCAACCGCAACAGCCGCACCCAGTCCAAGGTTTGAACTGAAATGTTGTGCACAAAAAACACCCACCACGCCTGCAACCAGATTACCACCAATAATCGACCAAGGCTGCGCCAACGGACTGGCTGGCACGGCAAATAACAACACCGCCGAAGCACCAATCGGAGCAACAAACCATAGGTTCATTTCGCCTAAAGCATACCGACTCAGCCACTCCGCAAACATCAAACCAATCAACGCACC
>CAYJUB010000151.1:0-3773 GCA_964373145.1 uncultured Moraxellaceae bacterium | reverse complement strand
TGAAAATTTGCCGCAGGCAACGTCAAGCCAGCAGCCATCGCATGACCACCAAAGTGACTAATTAACTCTGGATGCGCTTCTGCCACGCGCTCAATCGCATCACGAATATGTACACCGACAATGGAGCGCGCTGAGCCTTTCAGCATTTGATTCGTATCATCACTTGGGGCAAAGACAATACTTGGACGATTAAATTGTTCTTTCAGTCGTCCAGCCACAATCCCAATCACACCCTGATGCCAACTCGATTCATACAACACAATCGCTGGCGGCACGACCTCTTCAAATAGTCGTCGATCTTCCAGTAACGCCAATGCTTCCGACTTCATCCCTGCTTCAACGGTGCGGCGCGTTTGATTCAGTATCTCTAATTGTTCGGCAAGTTCACGTGCAGTCGCGATATCTTCAGCCAACAAACATTCGATACCAATGCGCATACTGTCCATACGACCAGCGGCATTGATCCGAGGCCCTAAAACAAAACCTAAGTCTTGCGAGGTCAGACCTTTGCGTTCACGTTTAGCGATTTCAAGTAGGGCTAATAAACCCAAACGACATTGCCCACTCTTAATCCGAGCAAGTCCTTGCGACACCAAAATTCGATTATTCGCATCCAACGGCGCAACATCGGCAACTGTACCGAGCGCGACTAAATCGAGCCAATCAGTGAGTTTTGCAGTCGGTTTACCTTGTGATTTACGCAGGGTCGCTAGCGCAGCAAGCACATAAAAAGCCACACCAACGCCCGCTAAAGCTTTGCTGGAAAAAGTACAACCTTGTTGATTCGGATTGACCACCGCTTGTGCAGGCGGCGCAACTTTCGAGGTCAAATGATGATCGGTAATAATGACCGCAACATTTGCCGCTTGTGCAGCCGCTACGCCGTCATGACTTGAAATGCCATTATCGACGGTAATAATCAGATCAGGGGTGTATTCAGCAAGCGCCAAAGCCACGATTTCTGGCGTTAAGCCATAACCATATTTAAATCGATCAGGCACGAGAAAATCGACGGTTGCGCCCATTTTTCCCAGTGCCAACATCATCAGTGCCGTGCTGGTTGCACCATCCGCGTCAAAGTCACCAATAATCAGAATTCGTTGTTCGGTATCAATCGCTTGATTGATCTGCTGAATCGCAGAATCCAAGCCAAGCAACCCTTGTGCTGGCAAAAGTCGCGCGAGTTTTAATTCAAGCTCATCAATGTGTTGTACGCCACGTGCGGCATACAGGCGCGCCAAAACCTGCGGTAAAGCCGTAAAGCTCGCAGGGATGGGCGGTAAGGGGCGCTGCTTTAAAAACAGAGAGTTTAGGAGTATTTGAGTCATCCGCAAAGTATGACAACTTTTAACGGTTCACGCACCAACCGAGTGCGCTATTTTATTGCGAGCGTTGCTGTCTTTTAGTCGCAGCCGTTTTACGGGCTTTTTTCACCACAGTTTTTTTAGATGCTTGAACCCGCTTCGTTTTCTTGGCTGAAGTTGCACGAATCACTTTACGATCAACTTGGCGCAGATTACGTTTTGCTGCACGTTGTTTAGTCGCTTTAGCTGATGTTATTTTTGAACGATTCGCTTTATTACGAACAATTTTGCGGTCTGCATTTTTTGTCACCGCATTTGTCCGTACAGCTTTTTTGCGATTGATTTTCTTTCTTTGAATCACAGGCTGTTCGCTTTTAGCGTTACGACGATTGGTGGCTTTTTGACGAACTGAGGTCTTCTTTGCGACTACACGATTTTTTCGAGATTGTTTCTTTACTGACGAGGTGCTTTTTTTAACAGCCTTTTTTTCAGCTTCTTGCTGTGCGGCAAATTGCGGATTTTGCAAAAGGTAACGCTCACGAACAGTCATCGCTTGGCTCGGTGACATCACTGCACAGATGATTACTCCAAGAAGTCCTTGGCGAATCCATCCCATTTTTGCAAACTGCTTCATACACAACCCCATCATCAATGACACCAGCTCCCTGCGAGCAGACGCGATTATGACAAAGTCTGACACCAACATGAAAGCCAATCCTGTAAAACTTATTAACAATAACCCTGACCAAGCTGCGACTAAGGCATCAGCCGCTCAATCACCCACTGCTTATCAATCGTTGAATCTGAATTTTCTAAGCGATATTGCAAGCGATCATGCAAGCGGCTTTGTCGTCCCTGCCAGAATTCAAATAAATCAGGAATAATGCGATAGCCACCCCAAAACTCTGGTTTCGGGACTACCGTGCCTTCGGGATATTGCGCTTTTAATTCTACAAAACGCTGCTCTAACACATCACGATCAGCAATCACACCGCTTTGCGGCAGGCTGGCACAAGCCGCAATCTGACTACCATGAGGACGTTTATGGAAATAAGCCGTTGATTCTTCTTCCGACAGTTTTTCCACACATCCAGAAACTCGAATCTGCTGCTCTAACTCTGCCCAAAAAAACAAAACTTCAGCATAAGGATTTTCAGCTAAATCTTCGCCTTTATGACTATCGTAATTACTATAGAAAACCGCACCACGCTCATCAAACTGACGCAGCAAAACCGTGCGCGCACTTGGACGCCCTGCACGATTGGCGGTCGCAAGAGTCATTGCATAGGGTTCTTTTTGAGGGCTATCGAGCGCATGTTTGAGCCATGCATTGAATTGAGCAAATGGATTACCATCAACATCCGCCCGACGCAGCTCACCCTTGGCATACGATTGCCGTAATGCCGTTAGGTCGCTCTGATGAGTGAGTTTTGTCAGGTCGTTCATTGCATTTACTCTTTAAAAGACTTGCCGTTAGACTAATCAAGCACTGAGGCGCGTACGCACTAAATCTGCCAAATCATGCGCAAGTTTGGTCACTTGGTCTTTATTCTCGCCTTCCACCATGACGCGAATCATGGGCTCAGTGCCTGATTTCCGAATCAGTAAACGACCGCGCCCCGCCAGCGTTTCTTCTGCTTTGGCGAATGCACCGCGCAATTCTTCATCGGCAAACGGATCGCGCATTTCAGCCAAGCGAACATTGACCAACACTTGAGGGAACATTTTCAATGGTGATGCGAGTTCAGCCAAGGTTTTGCCTTGTTCAATGACGGCAGCTAAGACTTGGAGACCCGCAATCAACGCATCGCCCGTCGTGCTCTTATCTAAACATAGAATATGACCAGACGCTTCGCCGCCGAGCTGCCAGCCCGCTTCGTCCAGCTCTGCCATGACATAGCGGTCACCGACATTCGCACGTTTAAACGCAATGCCTTTATCGCGCAATACCAGCTCTAAACCCATATTACTCATCAACGTGCCAACGACACCCACGGTCGCTTGGCTTGGGCGCGTCGCCAGCACATAAAGAATACTGTCGCCATCAACCAACTGACCGCGATGATCCACCATCACAATACGGTCACCGTCACCGTCCAGCGCAATACCAAGATCGGCACTATGTTCAAGTACCGATTTTTGCAATGCTTCTGGATGGGTTGAACCACAGCCCGCGTTGATATTCAGACCATCTGGGGTGTTAAAAATCGGAATTACATTTGCACCCAACTCACGCAGTACTGCCGGCGCGACCGCATAACCCGCACCATTCGCGCAATCGACCACAATCGTCATGCCACGCAAGCTCAAGTTATACGGAAATGTTGATTTACAGAATTCGATATAGCGACCATTAGCATCGGTCACACGTGTGGTTTTACCCAATTGATCAGGCGCATCGATGGTAATCGGTTTTTCCATTTGCAGACTGATTTCATTCTGAACCGCATCATCCAATTTCTTGCCTTC
>CAYJUB010000150.1:3510-5914 GCA_964373145.1 uncultured Moraxellaceae bacterium | reverse complement strand
TGCCAATGCCATCCAAGTCAGCACGTTGCTTTCGATCAAAACAGGTAATTGCCCTGAAGATTGCAGCTATTGCTCACAGTCTGTGCATAACCAAACTGCGCTGACGCCAGAAAAGAAAATCGCGATCGAAAAAGTCATCGAAGCGGCGAAAGCGGCACGTGATTCTGGCGCGTCACGTTTCTGTATGGGTGCAGCATGGCGTAATCCAAACGAACGCGATATGCCGTATGTGCTCGATTTGGTGAAAGAAGTGAAGTCAATGGGTCTAGAAACCTGTATGACTTTGGGGATGTTGACCGCAAATCAAGCAGAACGTTTGTCTGATGCGGGATTAGATTATTACAACCATAATCTCGATACCTCACGCGAGCACTATGCGCACATTATCCGCACGCGTACCTTTGATGATCGTTTAGATACACTCGCGCATGTTCGTGCGTCAGGCATGAAAGTGTGTAGTGGTGGGATTGTTGGCTTGGGTGAAACCCGTAATGATCGCGTGGGTTTACTGCATGAGTTAGCGACTTTGCCCATTCATCCAGAATCAGTGCCACTAAATCTATTGGTTGCTGTTGAAGGCACGCCATTGGGCGATACACCGCAACTTCCAATCCTTGAGTGGATCAAAACCATCGCCGTTGCACGTATCATCATGCCGCAAAGCTATGTACGTTTGTCAGCAGGTCGAGAAGGTTTGAGCGATTCAGAGCAAGCGATGGCGTTCCTTGCAGGTGCAAACTCAATATTCTACGGTGAAAAATTGCTGACGACGCCAAATGCGGATTCATCACGCGATGATCGCCTGTTTGAAACGCTGGGTTTACATCGCGAAGCACCGCGCGTTGATGTGAAGCTCACTGCAAAAGATGCAATGAGTGCTTAATTAAAATCTAAAGCAAAATCCCTCCCAACCTCCCTTTAACAAAGGGAGGAGCTTTTCTCCCTCCTTAGAAAAAGGAGGGTCGGGCAGGATTTGCTTTTGACTCAAAAAACACATTCAATAAGAACACCTCAAATTCCCTCCTTGTCGGAAGGCAACTCACATATGACATTAGCCGCCTTCAATCTTTCCGAACAACTCACAGCACTACAAGCGCAATCTTTGAAGCGGACGCCGCGTGCGTTGTCGCATGGTGTGACGCCAACGATTTGGCGTGGCGGTAAAGAATATCTAAACTTTTCTAGTAATGATTATTTGGGTCTTGCCAGTCATTACGCATTACGTGATGCGGTGTCTGAGACGCTGAATCAACATGGTGTTGGGGCTGGTGCGGCACATTTAATTACTGGTCATACTGATCTGCATGAGCGGTTAGAACAGCGATTGGCCCAAGTCAGCGGCTATCCGCGTGCATTGCTCTTTTCAACAGGCTATATGGCGAATATCGGCGTGTTGGATGCGTTGCTCACGCCAAAAAGTACCATTTATCAAGACAAGCTTAATCATGCGTCGTTGATTGATGGTGCGCGGATTTCAGGTGCAACACATCGACGCTATCCCCATCAAGATTTAGCGACACTTGAACGCTGGCTTGAGTCAGATCAATCCGAGTTAAAACTCATTGCCACTGATCAAGTGTTTAGCATGGATGGTACAGAAGCTGATCTTTCTGCAT
Organism: uncultured Moraxellaceae bacterium; assembly: GCA_964373145.1. GTDB lineage: Bacteria > Pseudomonadota > Gammaproteobacteria > Pseudomonadales > Moraxellaceae > Aquirhabdus. The sequence goes on along the minus strand of CAYJUB010000150.1, from coordinate 4,298 downwards.
TGCGTTCACTTGCTGAAAAATACCACGCTGCGCTGATGATTGATGATGCGCATGGTTTTTGTGTGCGCGCTGAACCGTTGCCCAAAGTGGATGTCTATATGGCGACATTGGGCAAAGCGGTGGGCACGTTTGGCGCGTTTGTGGCGGGTTCAGATGAGTTGATTGAGTTTCTCCAAAGTCGCGCGCGGACGTTCTGTTTTACCACGGCAACGCCACCGATTTTGGTAGCAGCAACGCTTGCGGCATTAGATGTGATCGAAGTTGAGACATGGCGACGTGAACGTTTGATGGCACATGTTATTCGTTTACGTGCGGCATTATTAGAGCAAGGCTGGCAGTTGACGGAAAGCCAAACGGCGATTCAGCCGATCATCATCGGTTCAGCAGAAAAGACTTTGGCATTATCCAAACAGTTGGAAGAGCGGGGGATTCTAGCAGTGGCGATTCGTCCACCGACGGTGCCTGTGGGAACAAGTCGGCTACGGGTGACGCTGAGTGCGGCGCATTCGGATGATGATGTAGGAAGGTTGATTGAGGTTTTTGGAACGTTGAGTTGTGGTAAAGAATAGATAAATAGTTTGAAACCTCAGTCATCCCTTCATATCGAAAAAAAGAAAAAGCCGCCAACTCCGAGAGTTGCGGCTTTTTTACTATCACACATGTAAAAGCATCTTCGCTTGAAATGCTAATGACGATTTAACTTTTATTACTCATCTTTGTTAGGACATTCAAAGCTTGCTGGGTCTTGAAGACAACGAACCTACTTCAAAATGCCAATCATTTTCTTA
>CAYJUB010000150.1:0-3500 GCA_964373145.1 uncultured Moraxellaceae bacterium | reverse complement strand
AAGGCTAAGTCTCGGTTTAGATTAAATTATTTTAAGCTTCAATAACCCCCTCAATATAGAAAAAAGCCGCTGACTCTAAGAGTCGCGGCTTTTTTCTATCACACATGTAAAAGCATCTTCTGTTGAAATGCAAATTACAATTTAATCTTTATCACTCATCTTTGTTCGGACATTCAAAACTCGCGGGGTCTTGGAGACAACGAATTTTCTTCAAAATCCCAATCATTTTCTTATTGTAAATGCCTTCTCGCGTTAAGCTCATTCGAGCTTCACGTATGACTCTGATATTTCCTTGAGAAGCCATGGGAGGAAGGGTTGCCCAATATTTAGCATCAATACTCTTTTCAATTTTATTCATTGCTCCCATTTGGCGCCCAAGCTGCCCAACAAACCATGATCGACTTGACTGACCATAGCCCTCTGGAAACTTATCAGGGTGTGTCAAAACCACTAGGGTTGTTAAGGCAACCGGAAATTTCCAGATGACGCCTTGAGTACCCATTCCTTTATATAACTCCATGGGCTTAAAAGCCACTGGAGGCACAATGATCATATCTACTTGACCACCATTAAACTTAGCGCCCACTTCAGTGAGTTCCATGGGAACCGCAGTTCCGCCAAATTTTTCGATGACTTTTTCTTGAACTTTATCGTAAGACAATGTACCTGTACGAATTTTTGCGAGGTCATCAATCGAATTATTCTTGCGATCTCTCATCATGAGATAAGCAAAGCCGAGGCTTGTTACACCAACAACTTCCGTATCTTTCACCTTCATATCGGGCGCTAGTTTTGGGTTTCCAACCAATGCAAGAATCGATTTGCTTTGTTCATGGGTCATGATTCCTTGCACAGCAGAGATCGTTCCAACAAAGTCGTTAATCAAGCGGGCTCGGATACCTGTGATTGCTGTGCCATCACATTTGCCTGATTTAAAATCATTGGTCGCAAGCTTTTCATCCGCATAAGGCTTTAATTTGATATCTCCTCCCCATTGCTTAGCTGCAACGGCATAATCTTGCATTAAAGAGTAATTGTCGCCTTGTGAGCCGAGCGGATCAAAGACACAGATGGTTTGCGCATAAGAGGAGGTGGCTAAAGCGGTCAGTGTAGCTGCTGCTAACATTTTCAATTGAGTATTCATTATATATCCCTGTATTGCGGAGGCTTTCCGCTCCTTTTTTAAAGCCGAGAACTAATCCCGTTCTCGGCTTTTCATATTAAGACATATCTGCCCTAATCATTTCAACTGCTTTTTCAGCAATCATAATCGTTGGCGCATTGGTGTTGCCATTGACTACGGCTGGCATGATCGAAGCATCGACTACGCGTAAACCTTGAATGCCATAAACTTTGAGCGTTGGATCAACAACTGCCATGTCATCGACACCCATTTTACAGCTACCGACTGGATGGTAAACCGTATCCACTCGGGCGCGCAGAATAGCGCGAATGTCATCATCAGTTTGCACATTGGCGGTAAATAAATCTTTGCTAATCGTGTCTTTAAAGGCTTCAGCATCCATGAGTTTCTTGGTGATTTTAAAGCCATCCACCAAATCTTCCACATCGGCAGGATCGCCAAGAAAGTTTGGATCAATCAGCAGCGTATCATCCATGGTTGGACCGCTGAGTTTAACCGTGCCGCGGCTACGTGGGTTGAGCAGGCACACATGACAAGAAATACCATGTCCCATGTGCATGGTACGCGCATGGTTGTCGACGAGAGCAATGACAAAATGCAACTGTAGGTTCGGCGTGGAGAGGCTTGGTTTAGACTTCAAAAATCCGCCACATTCAGCGAAATTACTTGAAATCATTCCTTTACGGTTTTTACGGTATTGCTGAATCTGACCGAGCAGACGGAAAGAACCACCGACGGATACTCCGAAACTATCCTGACTATTCTTAGACTGATAGCCGAAGACGAAATCTGGATGATCGTGTAGATTTTTACCGACACCCGGCAAATGATGAACCACGGCAATACCTTGTTCTTCAAGTTCGGCACGATCACCAATGCCTGACACCATCAGTAATTGTGGGGATTGAAATGCACCCGCAGAAACAATCACTTCACGCTTAGCGCGGATGGTTTTCTTGATGCCATTTTGCTTAAATTCGACGCCGACCGCCCGACCATTTTCAAAAATAATCCGTTGTGCCAGCGCATTGATTTCAACGTGAAGATTTGAGCGGTTATCCATATGCGGAAATAAATAACCTTTGGCCGCACTACAACGCTCGCCATTTTTTTGGGTGACTTGATAAATGCCTAAACCTTCTTGCTCCGCGCCATTAAAGTCGTCATTAAGCGGATAGCCGACTTCACGTGCAGCGGCGAGATAAGTTTGTTGTAGTGGATTGTCCGTTTGCAATTCGCTGACGTTGAGAGGGCCGCCTTGACCGTGAAACTCATTATGAATGCGTTCGTTATTTTCAGATTTTTTAAAGTAAGGTAAAACTTCGTTATAAGACCAGCCTGTGTTGCCCAGAGCAGCCCAATCATCGTAATCTTTACGGTTGCCGCGAATATACGCCATCGCATTGGTCGCCGACGAACCGCCTAAACATTTACCACGCGGTTGATAGCCTTTGCGACCATTCAACCCTGCTTGGGGGACGGTTTCGAGTGCCCAGTTATTCATTTTGGTCGGCATAATGACAACCGCGCCGACTGGCGTATTGATCATCCAACTATTGCCACCACCACCCGCTTCAAGGAGGCATAAAGATAGATTTGGATCTTCCGTAAGACGTCCAGCAAGGACGCTGCCTGCAGAGCCACCGCCAATCACGATGTAGTCAAATTCTGAGTTGTTGTTTGTGTTGGCATTTGTCATGTAGGCTCTATCCTGAGAGGCGAATTATGAGGAGTAAATTGTCATTAATTATGCCTAAGAATAGCTGAATATGACTATTTATTGCATCTAATTTTTGACGGTGAAACTAATCGCGATGCAAGACAAAGAAAAACGGTTGATCCATGCCTTTTAGATCCATTAACCCGAGGAGGGTGTTGTCATCCACTTTACGGAATACATCGTTGATTGGTAGGCCGTTATAAATCATCGTCGCTGAAACTTTGCCGCGAAATTCAGTCATACGCATTCTTGGTTTAAAGTCTTTGGTTATGATCGTTGGAATCAGTAGTGAGAAACAGCGACCTACAAATGCTGATTTCGGTGGCTCAAAGTTGGCTGTGAGTAGTGATAGTGGAATTCGTTCAGGATTGATTTTGACGAGACTTTTGCCGTGTTTAAACAACATCGGATCGACTTCATTCGGGCTGTGGAATTCTTTGCCATACCAGCCGTAGGCTTCCAAAATTCCATCCATCCGATGATTTGTTGGAAAACCTGCACCATGCCAGCGGCCCAACATCATGTCGAGACTAACCACATCAAGCGTGTCAAACAACGCCAAGGCTTCGGCAGTGGTGGTGCTGCCTTGTTTGATTGCATCTACAAATGTGCTCATATGAATGCCTTGTGGGTTTA
>CAYJUB010000149.1:0-5915 GCA_964373145.1 uncultured Moraxellaceae bacterium | reverse complement strand
GGTTTTGGAAATTCGTGATAATCCAGTGCAGCTTGTTTCAGTTCTTGATTGTCCATCTTGCTCTCGTTGTCTATTCTAAACGGGGAAAATCCTAAATTAGGATTGTGGCGACATGGCGCCATATCAGCTTCATATTTGAGGTTGGGCTCATTGGTGATCAGCCCTTTGCGAATTCAGACTAGAGTGCAAACTCATTGTGAAAGTTTGCTAAGTGTTCCGCGCATTACAAGACGAGTAGGACATAATGCATTGTGCTGGATTATAACATAGCATCGGGTTGTTTTAGCATGCTTTGTTTGACATTTGCGTGGCGTAAATGTCAGAAGTGAGATTTGTGAGTGGGTTTAAAAATGTCGAACTCGGCGCTATGCTTGTGCGGCAGGTTGAACCAGAGAGTTGATCAGAAGTTTGTTGGCTTCAAATGCAGGAATCGGTTTGCTGAACAAATACCCTTGTAAGAGTTCACAGCCTTCGTCTTGGAGGAATTGTGCTTGTTCAAGCGTTTCAACCCCTTCCGCAACGACTTTCATTTTTAGTGATTTACTCATCGCCAAAATTGCGCGAACAATGGCTTTTTGTTCTTGATTCGCAATCATTTGAATGACGAATGAGCGATCAATTTTGATCACATCAATTGGATACAACCCAAGGTATGACAGAGATGAATACCCAGTACCAAAGTCATCAAGTGCAATGCTGATATGACGGCGTTTAATTTCATACAAAATGGCCTGAACCTTGTCAGGGTCATCCATGAGTAATGTTTCGGTAATTTCTAATTCAAGTAAACGTGGATCAATTTGATGCGTTGCAAGAATGCGATCAAGGGTTTCAATAAAATTGCCACGTTGTAGCTGTTGAGCAGAAACGTTGACAGCCACTGAAATATTACGGAAGCCCGCATCTTGCCATTTTTTGATTTGAGCACAGGATTGATCGAGCACAAACTCACCCAGTGCTGAAATGATGCCCATTTCTTCTGCAAGACCAATAAATTGAAAGGGTGGAACAATCCCTTTGGTTGGGTGGCTCCAACGTACAAGGGCTTCGAATCCTTCAATTTGGCGGGTAACCGCATTGAGTTTGGCTTGATAAAAGACCACAAATTCGGTGTTTGAAATCGCTTTACGCAGCGCATTTTCAAGATTAACGCGTTCAAGTGATTGAATGCCCACTTGATTGCTGGCGAAGCGGATGGTGTTGCCGCCCAGACGTTTTGCTTCTTGAAGTGCATTTTCAGCGGAGTTCGACAATGTATCCACTTGTTTGCCGTGTTGAGGACAAAGTGCTACGCCAACAGAAATAGTGACCGTGATTTCTTGCGAGCGAATATCAAATGGGCTGCTAAAGACTTCAAGTAATTTTTCGCAATATTTTTCAATATCTTGTTCATTCTCTTTGGTATATGACAGCATAATTGCGAAGTCATCGCTGCCCAGACGCGCAATCATACTGGTGCGAGAGTCATACATCGAGAGACGTTGAGCGACATGTTTTAATAAGATGTCAGCACCGTCAGTACCGAGTAGGTCGTTCAGCAAACGGAAACGGTCAATGTTCAATCGCAATAGCGCGAAGGTGGTATTGAGTTCTAAGCTCTTTAAAATAAACTGATGTAAGTGATCTTTAAAGAAATGACGATTCGGTAAATCGGTCAGTGGATCATAATTGGACAAGTAGGATAAGCGTTGTTCGTTTTTCTTACGCTCAGTCAAATCATTCAAAATCGCGATGTAGTGAGTCTTTTGTTGGTTATGATCGAGTACGGGGTTGATGTGTAACCAGACTGGAATATCATCGCCACTTTTGTGTAGTACGTTGATTTCACCTTCAAAACGACCTGTAGTGTGAAGGCTTTTGATGATGCGTTGTTTCGACTGAATTGCAGCGTTTGAGGCTGGACCTGTTTTATGCAATGAGAAAATTTCTTTGCCAATCAACTGTTCTTTTAGGAAACCAGTAATCCGTTCATAGTAAGGATTCACGTTCACATAAATCATGTTTCTATCTAATATGACAATCCCTTCCGCTGCTTGCTGGAACACGGTTGAAGCAAGTTTCTGACGTTCGTCCGAAGCTTTTTCGGCAGTAATGTTACGACGAACACCCACCATACGTTCTGCGAACCGAGTTTTGATATTGCGTTGTACAACACGTCCCATATCTTGTACCCAAACCCAGTAACCATATTTATGACGCATTCTGAATTCTGCTTCATAGCGATCAGTATGGTTAAGTAGGTGTGCGGAAATGGCTTGGCGAACCGCTGGGTAATCTTCTGGATGAACGATTTTGGACATGTCACCCAAGAAGGTATCCATCTCGTCATTTTTATAACCAATGATTTGTTCGATATTGGTTGAGTGCATTTTGCGCTGAGTAATATCCCAATCCCATGTGCCAATTCCACCTGCACTGTGCGCCATTTCTAGGCGTTGTTGCGAACTTTGCAGTTGTAAATTGATTGCGGTTAGATCTTGGGTGCGCTCTAAAATTTTCTCTTCTAGATGCGTATTGGATTCTTGTAGTTTTTCTTCGATGTAGACACGTTGGCGCATTTCTTCTTCGAGCTGTGTGTTGACATGCTCGGTTTGTTCTTTGGATGACTCCATGTAGTCAATCAGGTTTTCATTACGAATCACTAACCATGCTGATTTCATACGTGTTTTATGGAGTTTGTAACCACAAAATAGCATAAAAAACAAATAGAAGTCAGCCAAAAGATTATGTGGCTTGAGCATCAGGTTGGCAGGTTGTGTGAATTGATAAGCAATCAGTGGCGCACTACTAATCAGCACAAAAGTACAAAAAAAACGAAAGCGATCTGTATAGCAAATCAACGCAAGCATGTGTGAAAACAACAAGATCAAAACAAATAAGTTGATCGCAATATTCACAACACCACGGCCGCCAAACGCTGCAACATTACCATGGAGTAGAATGTGTCCAGCCGCAAAAACACTGGCTAGGACAGCAGTCAGCGCCCAAAGATAAAGCTCCATGAGTTTTGGAGACTGTTGACCTTGATGGTTTAAATGATTATTAAACGCTGCTGCAATGGCAATAATACTGATCGAAACAACAGTCCATCCAGCGAGGATATTGTCGTCGATATAGGAGAAGCGTTGATAAAAAAAGAATGCTAATAAGACAAGGCTTAACAATGAAAATAACAATAGTACTTGATGGGCACGCGTGTTCTGAATCTGCATACGCCAAATGCGTTGCTTTAGAATGCTTTGCTCATCATATCCTGACATTCAGTGCTCCTGCGATTGTTAAGTGTTGCTGCACGTTTCTCAACGAATCGATTATTCTTATCCCACAGATTGTGCCTTATGTTCAACAAAAGAGGAATAGCTATTTTCAATTAAAACACTTCTTTGTTGCTTGATATGCTGTTGTATGAAAATAGAAAGTGGCTTCTGTCGGCACGTTTATTTTTGGAATAATAGTTTAGTAATCTTATTTTGATTGCATCATCAATTGAGCTAATGCAACGACAGGTGCGGTCTCAGTTCTAAGAACGCGACTACCGATTTGCCATTTTACAAAACTTGCGAGTTCGGCTTGTTCTATTTCTGTATCACTTAAGCCACCTTCCGCTCCAATCAAAAGACTGATTGTTGATGGCAACACTTTGGGTAATGGGTTTGGGGCATCAATCGGCGCCAGCACCAGTTTTAAATCGCTTTGAATACTCTTTAGCCAATCTTCCAGCGCAATGGGTGCAAGAATCTTCGGTACGCGATTGAGTCCACATTGTTCACACGCGGCAATCGCGACTTGTTGCCAATGGTCTATTTTCTTTTGGTCACGGTCGTATTTTAGGCGCATTTCGCAGCGTTCGCTGGTGAGCAATTGAATTTCGCCAACACCCATTTCTGTGGCTTTTTGAATCGCATAATCCATGCGGTCGCCCTTACTCATCACTTGGCCGAGTGTGACAAAATAAGGCTCGCGGCGATCGATCGGGTTAAAATTTAGAACGCGTGCTTTGGCATCTTTCTTATTGATTTCGATGAGTTCGACGTCGTATTCTCCGCCAAAACCATTAAATAAAGTCGCTTGATCTCCAACCTTTGCGCGAAGCACACGTGTCCAATGGTGAAAAACCATTTCAGGTAATTCAACGATGGTATCGATGGAGAGTGGAATGTCTGCGTAAAAACGACTCATGGTAATGAAAGATTTTCCGTTATGTTTTTAGGATTCAATTCAAGTGGCTGCATGACTGAAAATTCAATGGCTTGACGTGCAATATCAATCACCTGTTCAATTTCTTCTGCTGTGATGCAATAAGGCGGAATGATATACACATTGTGTCCAATTGGACGTAACAATACACCTTTACTCATCGCAAATTGGGCAATGAAACGTCCACGCGATTCATGTGCAGGATAGGGTTGACCATTGGCTTGCACAAGCTCAAATGCGCCGATCATCCCAGTTTGGCGAATCTGGCGAATGTGTGGATGACCGTTTAATTTTGCCAAAGCATTATGCATAGTTGCGATTAATTGCTGATTTTTCTGCAGCGTATTTTCTTGCTGAAAAATATCCAGGGAAGCGAGAGCCGCACGCGCAGCTAATGGATTACCCGTAAAGCTATGTGAATGTAGAAATCCACGCGTTACGTCAGCACTATAAAAAGCTTGGTAAACATCATCTGTGGTCATTACGCAGGACATCGGTAAATAACCTGCCGTTAAACCCTTTGATAAACATAAAAAGTCAGGCGTAACCTGTGCTTGTTCGAGCGCAAACATCGTCCCTGTGCGTCCAAAACCGACTGCAATTTCATCGAAGATCAAATGCACATTTAACCGATCACAAAGATTGCGTAGCCAAGTGAGATAGATCGGCGGATACATTTTCATGCCTGTCGCACCTTGAACCAATGGTTCAACGATGATTGCGCAGACAGAATCTTGATTTTCAACTAGCAGTTTTTCGAGTTCCGCAAATTGACGGACTAGGAAATCTGTATCAGTTTCGCCTACTTCTTTTAAGCCTAAATCAGGTGAAGGCGCACGCAGATGCTGAATAAGAAGTGGGCTATATTGACTTGAAAAAAGCGGAATATCAGTGACAGCGAGGCTGCCGAGTGTTTCACCGTGATAGCCATTTTTCAGCGAAATAAATGTTTTACGCTGCGATTGATTGGATTGATGCCAATACTGCAAACTCATTTTCAGCGCTACTTCAACGGCGGCTGAGCCACTATCGGCAAAGAAGCAACGCGTCAGCTTTTCAGGAGTAATCTCAACCAAACGTCGAGCCAATTGCTCAATCGGTGGATGGGTAAAACCCGCGAGCATGACCTGCTCAAGTTGTCCTAACTGATCAATGATGGCGGCATTTACTTTCGGATGGCTATGTCCATGCAGATTGACCCACCATGAACTAATCGCATCCAAAATGGGTGTCCCATCAGCTTTATAAAGATACGCCCCTTGACCACGCACCACTTCGAGTGGCGGCGTGTTTTCATGGCTTTGCATTTGCGTGCAAGGATGCCAGAGGGGCGAGCTCGCTGATGAGAGTAAGCTCATTATAAGCCGAGATCTTTAACCAACTGACGCGATGGTTCAGTTTGGTTCATGGTATAGAAATGCAATGCAGGTGCACCGCCAGCAATCAGTCGCTCGCATAAACGAACAACGACATCATGTCCAAACTCTTTAATGCGCTGACTATCATCGCCGTAGGCTGCCAATTGCTTACGAATCCAGCGTGGAATTTCCGCACCTGAAGAATCAGCAAAACGAATCAAATTGCTCGCATTGGTAATCGGCATGATGCCCGGAATGATCGGAGTGTTGATGCCACGTTTCGCCAATTCATCGACAAAGTAGAAATAGCTGTCTGCATTAAAGAAGAACTGGGTAATCGCAGAGTTTGCAGATCGGAAG
>CAYJUB010000148.1:0-5919 GCA_964373145.1 uncultured Moraxellaceae bacterium | reverse complement strand
GTGTAACCTCATTTTTCAATGGCCAACATCCTGATTTGATCTCAAAACAAGGCAATAAAAAACCTACTTACCGAATTGTCATTCCACAATTCCATAAGTAGGTTGATAGGACAGTCTTGCTGCCACTCTGCCTAAAGCGTCATGACAGATGACGAACCCTTATTGCTCTTCAGGCATTGCACACTCAAAGTTGGTGGGTTCGATCTTACAGCGAACTTTTTTCAGTAACTTCATCATCTCTGGGTGATAAGAACCATCTTTGGTGAGGTCCATACGTGATTCACGCATTAACTTCATATAACCCAATTTATCTGCGGCTGGCACATCCATCCAATATTTTGCATCGATTTCTTTTTCAGCATTATCGATGTACTTCCATGCAGTCCCAATTTGGGTATTCACATACTCACGGATTTTTTGGTTAGCTTCTGGATTGTTGAACTTGCTCTTACGTACAACCATTGTTGCGGTGATTTGAATAATTGGGAAACGAATCACAGCACCCGTTACTGCTCCTGCAGGACCCGTCATCCCCTTCCACAGTTCAAGCGGTTTAAAAATAACTGCCGGGCCAGCAATAATATCCACTTGATGGTTATTAAACTTACCTGAGATCGTTGTTAAGTCAACACTGACAGGCTGTGCGCCAACGCGTTGAACTAATTTTGCTTGTGACTTATCATAATCAAGCACGGCAATTTTCTTACCTGCAGCTTTTGCTAAAGTATTGATTTTACGATCAGAAACCATGATGTACGCTGCACCAAGCGGAATCATCCCGATCACTTCATAATCGCCTTCAGACATTTTTGGTGCCATTTGCTTGCTTGCAAGAGCCTGCAAGGCAAGATTCAACGCTGGTTTTGAAGGCACTGCGCCAATCGAATCCAAACTACCAGTGAATTTATTAAACTGACGTGCACGCAAGGTACTCATGATGGCACCATCACACTGGCCTGCTTTAAAGTCTTCAGCAATAATGGCTTCGTTGGTGTACGCTTTTAATTCAACTGGATTAGTAATACCAAAACGAGGCATTTGCAACACATAATCTTTTGCATATCCAAAGGCATCGCCACGCGCGCCGAGCGGATCATACACGCACAATGCCAATTTAGGACCTGCCGCTTGGGCTGCTTGAAAACTCATTGCAGCAAGTACAGCCGCCATCGCAATTTTTTTCATGTTATCACTCCATAAAACAATAAAATTATCAGTTTGTCTGACTGAACTGCATATCGCAGACTGTCCCTTTGCGCCCCATTCTCTTTCAAACGCAATTCTAACTCAATGGCTTTCTTGACTTGATTCCAAGCAATATTTGCAATACACATATCAATAAACCCCCAGCCAATGAAGAACTGGGGGTTCTATGAATAATAACTCAGGTGTTGAAACTGATCATACCCGAGGCAATCATCAATTACTCGTCGTTCAAAGCACACTCAAAGCTTGATGGATCTTGACCACAACGTACTTTCTTCAAGATTGACATCATTTTTTTGTTGTAGATGCCTTGTTTAGTCATATCAATACGCGCTTCACGCATGATTTTTACATAGCTAACTTTGTCAACGGCTGGAATATCCATCCAGTACTTAGGATCAATCGCTTTTTCAGTACGATTAACCACATCAAGCTCACGCCCAATTTGGCCAGCGACCCATGTACGGCTCTTTTGTCCAAAGCCTGCTGGAAACTTAGCTTGGCGAATCACGATGTCACCCGTCACTTGAACGATTGGGAAACGAATAATTGCACCTTTGCTGCCAATACCTTTATGCAACTCAAGGGGTTTAAATGCCATCGCTGGTAAAGCAATGATGTCGACCTGACCGTTATTGAACTTACCACCAATGGTCAACAAGTCAACTGAAACGGGTTGTGCACCTTGTTTTTGAACAATGATTGCTTGCGCTTTATCATAATCCAATACACCAAAACGTTTACCTGCAGCTTTCGCTAAAGTATTGATTGCACGGTCATTAACCATGACATAAGCAGAACCTAATGTGGTTACGCCCGCAACTTCATATGCACCACTGATCATATCTGGCGCCAGTTTTGGATTCGCCATCAAGTTAATAATGGTCTTAGCACCTGAGTTACTCGTCAAACCGCCCACCGCATCAATCGAACCGACAAAGTGATTAAACTGACGCGCACGAATACCTGTTAATGCAACACCGTCACACTGACCTGCTTTAAAGTCTTCAGATGCAACACGCTCATCGGTATATGCTTTTAATTTAACATCCCCACCCCATTGTTTTGCAGCAAGCGCATAATCTTTCATCATGGAATAGTTTTCACCATTCGCACCGAGAAGATCAAATACACACATGGTTTGAGCCGCTTGTGCAGACGTTGCAAGCGCAATTGTGGTTGCTGCAACAGCTAATTTAAGATTAATTTTCATCGATACATTCCCTTTATTTCTATAGTGAGCGGAGGTATTCCAAACTCTATCTTTTGCATGAGCATATATTGCCAAAAATCTTTTTTTTTTCAAGCAAAGATTTGATGTATTTATTTAACAAACATACATCTTTTACCGTTCGACAACCGAATCAAACCGGCTATCTAGTAACGTTCGAAAAGAGAGTAAATAAATTACTCTCCCGTTAGTGAACACTCAAAACTTGAAGGATCTTGCGCACAACGCACCTTCTTCAAAATAGACATCATTTTTTTATTATAAATCCCATCACGCGTCAGACTAATACGGGCTTCACGCATTAACTTAATATAACCAAGTTTGTCAGTGGCGGTTAAATCCATCCAATATTTTTCATCAATGCTCTTTTCAAGTTTGCTAATGGTGTTCAATTGTCGAGTCGAGAGCCCTCCGATCCATGTCCGACTTTTTTGACCAAAACCGTCAGGAAATTTTTGTGGACGGATCACAATATTTCCTGAGACCTGAAGGACTGGAAATCTAATGATCGCGCCTGCTGTCCCTAATCCTTTGTACAACTCAAATGGTTTAAACGCCAATGCGGGCATTCCAATCGCATCAACTTGTCCATTATTAAACTTTCCACCAATGTTCATCAAATCCGCAGAAACGGGTTGTGCACCGACTTTTTGAACCATGATTGCTTGCGCTTTATCGTAATCTAATATCCCGAAGCGAATGCCTGCCGCTTTAGCCAACGAATTGATTTTCCGGTCTCTAACCATAATATAAGCCGCACCCAGAGTCGTCACACCGACCACTTCATAGCCATTTTGCAGCATATCAGGCGCAAGTTTCGGGTTGGCCATTAAACTCAATACCATTTTAGTGGCGGCATTTGTCGGGAGTGCGCCGATCGCATCTATGGATCCCGTGAAATCATTAAATTGACGCCCACGCATACCCGTCAACGCCACACCATCACACTGACCCGCTTTAAAATCTTCGGCAGCAACGCGTTCATCGGTATACGCTTTTAATTTGATATCTGCACCCCATTGCTTCGCAGCAACGACATAATCTTTCATGAGGGCATAGCTATCGCCCTGCGCACCCATCACGTCGAAAGCACATAACGTTGGATTTTGGGCTTGAACAGAGGTTGCAAGCATGAACGTTGTTGCAGCAAAAACGACATTCCATTTCATATGTTTATATTCCATTAACTGAGTTATCGGTACTTAAACCAGATTACATTGAGCATCCGCCACAGGTTTTGTTCTCATTAAATTATGATTATTGGCCTACAACAGTTAACTAAAAACAGGTGTACACACGAACCACTTTTCACCATATTGTCATTCAAATAACGGACAGATTATAACCACAAACACATCACATCAACTACTGTATTATCGATAAGAATTTCAGTCTTGATCGGTAATAGAATCCATAGATTCGTGACACAATCAATCTATGATAATCAGTGATGATACATTTATTTTGCGTTAGCTAGTAGATATTATCACTCATAATTGGCTGAATCTTGGCCACAACGATTTTTTTCAGAATGCCAATCATGTTTCGATCCTGTTCATTGAATCATTCCGCCCCCACGCCCTTTCATGGCGACACGACTCAGACCAACGTGGAGCATTCATATGCTGCACCCTCTCAAATCTACTCCATTCTAGTATGATTTTATTTAAACGAAGATAAAATACGCATAATTTGTATTATTTTCCATGATAAAAACGACCAATAATCATCACGATATAAGCAAAAAAGCCATTAACGTGTGAATGGCTTCTTAGATAAAACATTTGGTTTCAATTAGCTAGAGCCATACGGCCCAACTTACTCATCCGTCAATGGACACTCGTAATTCGTTGGATCTTGGCGACAACGAATTTTTTTCATGATCCCATTCATTTTTTTATCGTAAGTCCCATCTCTGGTAAAGCCAATTCTCGCTTCTCGCATCAGCTTATAATATCCAGGAGCGATATTGGCTGGCACACTACTCCAATAATTAGGATCAATGCTCTTCTCGATTTTTGCGACTGTTGCCATTTGACGGTCAATTTGACTCACAAACCAGTTACGACTTTTTTGACCATAACCTTCAGGAAATTTTTCTGGATTAATCAAAACGTTTAACGTCATCAATGCGACTGGGAATGTAACGATTGCGCCTTTTGTACCCACGCCCTTATTCAGTTCCAGAGGTTTGAACGCAACCGCCGGGACTAGTACTGCATCCACTTGACCACTATTAAATTTCGCGCCGACTTCGGACAACTCCATAGGAACCGCAGTTCCGCCAATTCGTTCGACAACAAGTTTCTGAACTTTATCAAAAGATAACGCTCCGAAACGCAATTTTGCCAGCTCAGGCAAGGTGTTCACGCTACGATCTCGAGTGACGATGTAAGCGAACCCAAGACTAGACACCCCAGCAACCTCTGAACCATTCGCAACCATATCAGGTGCAAGTTTCGGATTACCCATGAGTGCAAGGATCGTTTTGGTTTGTTCGCGGCTCACGATCGCAGTCGGGGCGGAGATAGTTCCAATGAACTCATTGATTGAGCGTGCGCGAATGCTCGTGATCGCGACAGCATCACACTTGCCAGACTTATAATCGGCCGTTGCAAATTTTTCATCAGGATAAGGCTTTAATGAGATATCACCGCCCCATTGTTTAGCAGCAACGGCATAATCTTTCATCAGTGAATAGTTATCGCCCTGTGAACCGAGTGGATCAAAAACACACAGCGTTTGCGCATAGGAGGATGTGGCTATTGCAGCCAAGGTTGCCGCAACGATTAACTTCATTTTTGTATTCATCATCTCTAATCCTTTAAAGTCACTGAGCTGCCCCGCTCCATTGATATCAAACACACCTCTTGCGAGAGTGCCGCATGATCGCAAATCAATTCTGACTTCATATACTTGAATCGCCAGAATAATTGCGAACTTAACTAAACTGCTGTTTTTATTGCTCAACAACAATCCTTTATAAATATCTTAAAGGGTACGAAAGTGATACTCGCATTCGTACCCAAACAACCTCTATGAAATCTTAAATCTAGTCTATTTACTCATCTCTGAATGCACAATCATAAAGGGTTGGATCTTGGCGGCAACGAATTTTTTTCAGAATGCCTGTCATTTTTTTATCGTAAGTCCCATCCTTGGTAAAGCTGACCCTCGATTCGCGCATCAACTTATCATATCCAGCAGCATTACTCGGGGCAACCGTAATCCAAGTACTAGGATCAATACTCTTCTCAATTTTAGCGACCTTGGACATTTGACGATTGATTTGACCAACAAACCAAGTCCGACTTTTTTGGCCATAACCCGCTGGAAATTTGTCAGGATTAATCAGCACGTTAAACGTCATGAGCGCGAGGGGAAAGTTAACGATTCCACCTTTGGTACCCACCCCTTTATTTAGCTCTAATGGGTTATAAGCAACCGCAGGAACAAATACCGCAACGACTTGGCCACTATTA
>CAYJUB010000147.1:0-5952 GCA_964373145.1 uncultured Moraxellaceae bacterium | reverse complement strand
ACCAACAGAACGCATCCCATTAGGATGAAATCGGCTCAGGGGATTGGGCTACTTGGCGCGTACCTCAGAGATGAGATAAGTATAACTCTGTGTTATTGAGATGCAAGGAAAACGCGGAGTCTTTTGGTAATTCTAGTGTTAAGTGATTAATATAAAACCAATATAGTTTTGTTTATTTTCTATATTGGTATGTTTCAAATCATGTTTATTGCAGTGGAAATCCGTTAAGTATGCTGACTTAGGATTCAGTTAAAGAGGCTTCTAAGTTTTTAGATAGTTGATCAATCAGTTGTTTGGTTTGGTGTTTTTCTTTGGCAATTTCATCGGCAAAGACTTTGAATTGATGCTGTAGCTTGGCGTGTTCAAGCGCCAGATTAAACGCAACCATCGCACCCACACGATCAGTTTCAAGACGTGGCATGGCGACGCGTGCTTCACGGTATTTGCTTTCTAATGCTTTCGCTGCTGCGTGCAGGTTGTGTTCCTCATTGACTGGGCATTCCAGTTTGAAAGATTTGTCAAAAATGACGACTTCAGTTGGCATGAATTATTTCCTTTTCAATTGAGCAATGTGTTGATGTGTCATTGACAACGATTTGCTCATTTAATTGCTTGTTTCTGTTGAGGTCTGGCCGAGCATCGATAAGCGATGAATGATGGCTTCGACTTTTTGTTTAGCGAAATCATTTTTTCGCAGCAGCGCATCACGTTCAGCTTCGAGTTGTGCTTTGGTGTCGGAAAATTGCAGCGCATCATTTTCTAAGCTCAGCTTTTCTTGTTCAAGCGTGCTGATACGTTGTTCTGTAGTGGACTGTTGTTGAATAAGTGCTCGATGATCGTTGTGCAATTGCTCATGGGCAAGTTCAAGTTCAGCATGACGATTTGCAAGATCCAATTGATTTTGTTCGCTTTGGCTATATTTACTTTGCAACTGTTCAAGTTGTTGCACGAGCGCTTGACGTGCTTGTTCGTCTTCTGGACGGACTGTAGAGGTCGCGAGTTCTTCTTGAAGAAACTGGTTTTCAAGCTTTTTGGTTTCCAGTTGCTCAGTTAAGCGACTGATGAGTGTTTGTAGGTGCTGAAGTTCTGCTAACATGATTTCGTCGCCGTAAATTTTTTCGCGTGGTGTTGCGTTGGTCGCTAATATAGTGGGCATCGGCTAGTTGGGTCAACTAGATCAAGGAACTTAGGTGTTTTTTTAGTATCACTATCGTAGCTGGTGATTCAAAACAGGTTTATATTACCGATGATATGTGCGAGTCACTCCATGTTCATGATAGAAATTGATTAAAAGACTAGCTCATTGAGCTTCGTTGAAATATGCGTTACTTGAAAAGATTGAGGTTGATATGTTCACTTCGACTCCGCTCAGTGACCTTCAGTAGTTTGAGTTTTTATAAGCGTATAGCAAAAGGGTAAATGCAATGCATGATGATGCGTCTGGTTGGACCGAGTGGGAAGGTCGTTTTTCAAAAGTGTCTGAGTTGTCAGGCGCGAGTGAATTGCATGGTCTATTGACTGGTATTGTCGTGGTGTCAGAGCCGCCAACAGGTGAGCAATGGCAGGCAATTTTGGCGCGAATTGGCTTTGAGCCATTGCCTGATGATGCGCTGCGTTTGCTGACCGAAGAAGCAGAAGAGGCTGCTGCGGCATTGGCAGACGACAACCTTGATTATGCGCCGTTGTTACCCGACGATGATCATCCTTTGATTGAACGCGTTGAGGCGTTGGCGAGTTGGAGTAGCGGCGTATTGCTGGGTTTTGGCTTAACAGGTGGAAAAATTCGTAAAGATGAAGCAGAAATTTTAAGCAGCCTCAGTGATGTCGCTGGATTGCTTTATAACGACGAAGACGATGATGAAGAAGGCGAAGAAAGCTATACCGATTTGGTTGAATACGCACGTCTAATTCCAGTCAGCCTCAGCGTTGGACGTGAACGGATACCTGTATCGCGGACATTGCTTTTGACGGGTAAACCGATCGTTTCGCCGAATGAAATGCTTCCTGATGAGCCAGAAGTGATTGATGCGCCAGTGGTTGAAGTCTTCAATCCAGAAAGACCGTCATAGTTTTCGAAAGCTTGTCTCCTTCCCCATGAGGGGGAAGGTCGGGATGGAGGTGCTTTTAATATACGAAGTCAAAAGCATCCCCTTCTAAATCTTCCTCTTCAAGGGGAAGACTTCAAATTTGGATTAGGTTGTAATCATGAATCAACAATTTTCGCCAGTTCAATCTTTAGCTTCCGTAAATGCGGAGCGTCGTGCGCGACTGCTTGCACAAATGGACAGGAATTCAATTGCGCTGATTTCAACCAGTCCAACCCATATTCGCAATCGTGATGCTGAATACCGTTTTCGTGCAGACAGCAGTTTTTACTATTTGACGGGATTTGCCGAACCCGAAGCGTTGGCGTTTATTCAACATCCGCATGAATTGGATGGTGACAAAGTTCAATACGGTTTATTTTGTCGTGAACGTAATCGTGAACGTGAAATTTGGGATGGATTACGCGCTGGTACTGAAGGCGCAGTTGAACGTTTCGGCGCGGATGTGGCGTTCAAAATTGAAGATTTAGATGCGTTGATTCCAACGTTATTAATTGGCAAAAAACGCCTTTATGTTCGTTTGGGCAATGATAGCGAGTTTGATTTAAAGATCAGCCAATGGCTGAAAAATGCAGTTTCGACACAGCGTCAAGGTGGTTCAGTTCCGATCGAGATTGTTCAATTGGATTCACTGCTTGATGAAATGCGCTTGATCAAAGATGATTATGAAATCAATATGATGCGTCGCGTTGCTCAAATTAGTGCACATGCACATGTTCGCGCCATGCAGCATGTAAAGCCGAATATGATGGAGTATGCTTTGGAGGCTGAACTTCTCTATGAGTTCACGCGGAACGGCTGTCAGACGGCGTATAACAGTATTGTTGGCGGCGGCGAAAATGGCTGTATTTTGCATTATGTTGAGAACAATGCACCGTTGAAAGAGGGTGATTTAGTCTTGATTGATGCGGGCGGTGAGTTGGATCATTACGCAGCTGATATTACCCGTACTTTCCCTGTGAATGGTGTCTTTTCGCCTGAACAAAAAGCATTGTATCAGTTGGTTTTAGATGCGCAATTAGCAGCAATTGACGCGGTAAAAGTCGGGGATCATTGCAAGCATTACGATGCGGTTGCGGTGCGTGTATTGGCAGAAGGTTTGGTGCGTTTAGGGCTGCTCAGATTTGATGAAGAACATTCAGATGTTGATGCCTTGATCAAAGCAGGAGCGCATCGTCGTTTTTATATGCATGGTACGGGGCATTGGCTCGGTATGGATGTGCATGATGTCGGTTCGTATAAGCTGGACGGTGAGTGGCGTCCGCTGCAAGCAGGCATGGTGCTGACTGTAGAGCCAGGTTTGTATGTGTCACCAGATGATGAGACCGTTGAAGCGCGTTGGCGTGGAATTGGAATTCGCATCGAGGACGATGTATTAGTCACAGTGAATGGTGCGGATGTGTTAACGAAAGACGTACCAAAAACAGTCGAAGAGATTGAACGATTGATGCAAAAAGGTCACGCGGCTTAATCATATTACTCATGAATATAAAAAACTTACGGATATTAATATGTTGAACTTTACCACCAATGAAAATTTGCCATTAATTAAAGCGCCGTCGCTGATCGTGGGCGGTGGTATGGTTGGTTTAACTTTGGCATTGATGATGGCGAAGAAAGGGTTACCTGTAACTATTTTGGAAGCTGTAAAATATCCTGAAAATACAGACGATACGCCCTATTATTCGAGTTTTGATGCGCGTAATACTGCGTTATCGCGTCGTACAGTACAGATTTTTACCGATCTTGGATTGTGGGGTGTGCTGAAAGAATTCGCCACGCCCATTCTACAGATTCACATCAGTGAGCAAGGCAGTTTCGGTAAAGCACGATTAGATGCGTCGCAAGAAGGCTTAGAGAGCTTCGGGCAAGTGATTGAAAATGCATGGCTTGGACGCGTGTTATTGAGCCAAGTGCGCGCAAATGAGCTCATTACCTTGATTGATGGGGTCAATGTGACAGAACTGACGCAAGATCATGAGTTCGTGACGATCAATGCTGCTAAAACGAGTTTACAGGGCGAAAGTGATTCATTTAATGTGAAAAGCCCGATTTTAATCGCTGCGGATGGTCGTGACTCATTCTGCCGTCGCGCTTTGGGCGTTGGTGCGAACGAGCATGATTATGGGCAAGTCGCTTTGGTGACGACAGTTCAAACCAGTTTGCCGCATGAGCAACAAGCGTTTGAACGTTTTGCGCCACAAGGGCCATTGGCGTTATTACCGCTTTGTGGCGAAAATCGTCGTTCAATCGTGTGGACTGTACCTAAGGGTACTGAGCAAGAATGGTTAGGTGATGCCAATGACACGCGATTTTTGGATGCGTTACAGGTAACATTTGGTAATCGTGCTGGACGCTTTGAAAAGACTGGAAAACGCTTTGCTTATCCATTATCGCAAGTGTTGGCAGAGCGCCAAGCGATTGGACGTGTGGTGTTGATGGGGAATGCTGCTCATACCTTACATCCCGTTGCTGGACAAGGGTTTAATTTGTGCATTCGTGATGCGCAGGTTTTGACTAATACCTTGGCCGTCCAAGCTGAGCAAGGTCAGGATTTGGGTGATCATAAAGTTCTGGCGAATTATGAAAAATCACGATTAACTGATCAAAAGCGTGTGATTCGATTCTGCGATTCGATCGTGCGAGGTTTCACCCATTCCAATCCATTATTGAAGCTGGCGCGGAATACTGGCTTGTTAGCGTTTGATGTGTTCCCCGGTGCGAAGCAAATGGTTGCGAACTATGCGATGGGATTAAAAGTATGACAGCCGCTACTCAAAACACGCCCCAGCAAGTTGATGTTGTCATCGTTGGTGGCGGATTAGTAGGTGGGCTTTGTGCGCTGTTACTTGCAGAAGCGGGTGTCAAACTTTTGGTGATTGATGCTGCACCGCCGCTCACTGATGAGACCCGAGCAAAAAGTTTATTGGACAAGCGCGATGCGCGGGTTTGGGCACTGAGTCCCGCGAGTTTGAGTTTGCTTGAGCGAGTCGGTGTATGGTCGCGTGTGGTGCGTCATGCGCCGTATCAAGGTATGCAAGTGTGGTCGCGTGATGGTCGTGGAGTGCTGGATTTTGGTGATCTAGAGCAGGCGCATTCAGATCAAGAAAGAACGTTGCTCGGCAGTATGGTTGAGCCGAGTGTTTTGTCATTAGCACTACAGCAGGTTATGCAAGAGCAATTAGGTGCGAGTTATTTACAATCCAAAAAACTCAAAAATATCGAACGCTTTAGTGAGCATTGGTCAGTTACCCTTGAAAGTGGTGAGTCTTATCAAACGCCATTAGTCATTGGCGCAGATGGCGCAGGGTCAATGGTTCGGACGCTTGCGAGTATTCAGGTCGAGCAGTTGGATTATAAGCAAATGGCATTGACCTGTGCGATTCGTACTGAAAAACCACATGGCGGCATTGCGCGACAAGTTTTTTTACCGTCAGGGCCGTTGGCATTTTTACCCTTAGCCAATCATGAAAATCAATCGAACGATGAGTATGATTGCTGGCAGTCGGTGGTTTGGACATTGCCTGCGGTTCAGGCACAAGATATGTCGGATTTGGATGATGTGGCTCTAAAGGCGGCTTTAAGTCATGCGAGTGGCTATGTGTTGGGTCAAGTCACTGCGATTGAGTCGCGTGGTGTATTTCCCTTGAAGGCGCAACAGGCGAAGCAATATTGCGTAGATGGTCTGGCATTGATCGGTGATGCCGCGCATGTGATTCATCCAATGGCGGGGCAAGGTGTGAATTTGGGTTGTTTGGATGCTGCTGTACTGGTCGATGCGTTATTGCATGATCGTGCGCGTGGGTTGTGGGCGCATAGACAAACATTAAAACGGTACGAGCGTGAA
>CAYJUB010000146.1:0-5993 GCA_964373145.1 uncultured Moraxellaceae bacterium | reverse complement strand
TTTGGCGTACAACACAACGCCGATGATATAAGCGGCGAATAATGAAAAAAGACTTAATGTGGATTGCCAATGCTTTCTGAGTGCAGTAAAGTCCGTCAATATGTTTACGAAACGTAAAACAAGTGCAGAGTCGCTATGTTTGGTTTGAAAAAATTCAATTAATAGGATGGGGTAAGAAAATAATGGAATCTAATTTACAAAAAGGATTAAAAATGAAGAACATCTTACAATTGACTGCGCTTTCTACTGCAGTTGCATTAGCGGGTTGTGGTGGCGGTGGTGGTGATGATAGTTTCTATGGTCCAAAAACGCCTACAACAACGCCAACTGGTGGTGGTACTGGTTCAGCTGCCGTGGCTACAAATTACCATCTTGTGATGACTAGCAGCAAAACAACAATGCTGGTAACTGGAGATACTGCGACAGTCACAGTAAGTCTTGTGGATGCTGATGGTGGTGGTGTTGCTGGGCAAAATGTCACACTTTCCATTCCTGATACACTTAATAATGGCGTTAGAATAAGTGGAGCAGCAACTGTTGCTACTGATGTAACAGGAAGTGCGGTATTTACAATTAATTTGCCTGCCGCAAGCGGTACAGTTGCGAGTGGTCTTATTGCTAATGGTTTAAAACTTGGCGCATCATTTACTGATGCGACAGGTAAAGTGACGCTCCAAACGACACTAATTACGGTAATTCCTACGCCAGCTACGGTCGGTTCACCAGCAACCCTGAGCCGTTTAGTGATTGGTAGTAGCAAGTCTACGTTGTCTGCTACTGGTGATAGTGCAACATTAACCGTTAAATTATTAGATCCTAATGGCGGCGGCGTAGCTAACCAGCCTGTTGTATTGTCGATTCCAAATGCTATTGCACAAGGTATGTCTATCAGGGGTTCTTCACAGGTTACGACAGACACAAATGGCAATGCAGTATTTATCGTCGATTTATCTGGAAGCGGTGCTCCAGCTAGTAGTGTTACAATCAATGCTAGGTTCACGGATTCAGCGAACGTGAGTACTTCGCAAACAACATCACTGAATGTGATTGCGCCACTTACCCCACCTTCTCCAGCAACTTTGGATCATTTGCTGATTAGTAGTACAAAAACATCATTGGTCACTACGGGTGATATCACAACTGTGACTGTCAAATTGGCGGATAACAATGGCGGTGCAGTATCTGGACAAAATGTAGTACTGACTATCCCAGCAGCAGCAATAACTAAGGGTGTTACCCTTACAGGTGCGTCATCTGTTGTGACTGATGTTAATGGAAATGCAGTATTTACAATCAGCTTGGTCGGAACAACAGCTGCAAATGCGGCTGCACTGATCGCAAGTGGTATTAATCTCAGAGCTTCATTTACCGATTCGACAGGTGCGAGTACATCGCAAACGACTACCTTAGTCGTTATCGCTCCACCGCCACCAATCACTACACCTTTGTATAACTTAGTCATGAGTAGTAGTAAACCGACAATTGCTGTGACTGGCGACACAACGACGGTAACCGTTCAGGCGGTAGATGTAAATGGCGGCGGCGTGGCGGGTCAGAGAGTTGTACTTTCAATTCCTAATTCGGTTGCTAAAGGCGTAACGGTCAGAGGTCCATCAACTGTTGTAACCGACCAGTTCGGAAATGCCTCATTTACACTCAATTTAGTAACAGCGGGTACGACAATTAACCTTGCTTCCTTGGTTGCAAGCGGCATTGACATAAATGCAGCTATAACTGATACAAATGGTAATACTGCAAGACAAGTCACAAAATTAAATTTGTTTGCAGTGCCTGTGCCTAACATTACATTCGGTAATAATGCAGAATTGGCAACTAGCAGCGACGGCACTTTCTATTACGAAAATCTTGCAGTAAATTTAGTTGATGCTAATGGCAATCCTATGGTTGGACAACCAATTAAGATGTCGATTCAACTGAACGGCTTCGCCAAAGGTAGTCTGAACTTTATTTTAGATCCATCGAATACGGCTAATAGCACAGCGAATCAATGGTATCCGTATACTGTGCAGAATGTTGTCGTGGTAACTCCAGCAGTTCCAGCCGATCCTTCAACCACTCCTCCTACTCCAGCTATTCCAGCTGTTACTGCTCCCAACACGCCTACTACCACTACACCAGGGATAGCTCCTTTTACATATATGCCAACCGCGGTTGCTTGTTCATTTACAACCCAATCTTTTGTTCAAAATGCGGTGACATTTGTTCAGGCTTCTGGTACCCCGCCTTCGGACTCACCAAGTTCGACAGTGATTACCAGTCCAACTTCAGGTGATAGTTCTACGAATTATGTCACTGATAATAGTGGAGCATTTACCTTGCGGTTGCGTTTCTTAAAACGTTATGCATTTTGGCAGAATGTTACGATTACAGCATCGACGACTGTAAATGGCACCACAGTAAGTTCTGTTCTGCCTTATGCTTTACAACCGACACTTACAGATATAAAAACACAAGGCGGTCAACCGTATACAGTCAGCCCTTACGGGACTAGTATTTCCTCTACGGATTGTAGCAATACAAATTAAAATTTAAAGCGTTATAATAAAACCTCGCTCAATGCGGGGTTTTATTATTTTAAACATAATATTTCTGAATGAAATAAATGTGATTTCATGAGATTCAGGCTAGAATAGCTAACAATTTTCGTAAGTTTTATCTGCATGAAAAAGATAAATTTCATCGGGTTTTAAGGAATATTAAGTCAATGACAGCTGCACATACCGCACGTCTTCTCATCACCTGTGCAGACCGCTCAGGGATTGTGCAAGCCGTTTCAAGTTTTCTCTATCATCATGGCGCTAACATTGTTGCATTGGATCAGTATGCGACTGAAGAGCAGGGCGGCACGTATTTCATGCGTGTTGAGTTTGCCTTGGATCGCTTACAGGAAGTACGTGAAGTCTTAACGCGCTCATTCGGTGATACGGTCGCAACGCAATACAACATGAATTGGCAGCTGACTTTAGTCGGTGAACGTAAGAAAGTTGGGATTCTGGTTTCTAAATACGATCATGCGTTGCTTGAGCTGTTGTGGCGTTGGTCGCGTGGTTTGTTGCCTTGTGAGATTACTCAGGTAGTCAGTAACCACGAAGACTTACGGGATGCGGTGGAACGCTTCGGTGTGCCATTCCATGTCGTGAAAGTGACGAAAGACAATAAACCAGAAGCGGAAGCAGAGATTCATGAGTTGATGTCAGGGAATGATGTCTTGGTGCTTGCACGATACATGCAAATTCTGAGTTCTGATTTTGTTGAAAAATGGCATCACAAAATTATCAACATTCATCATTCCTTCCTTCCAGCGTTTGTTGGTGCTGATCCATACCGTCAGGCCTATGAAAAAGGCGTGAAGTTGATCGGTGCAACGGCGCATTACGTCACTGCTGATTTGGATCAAGGTCCAATCATTGAACAAGCCGTGGAGCGTGTGAGCCATCGCTATACGGTTGAAGATTTACGTGAACTCGGTGAAGATGTTGAGCGAAATGTTTTAACGCGTGCGGTGCGTTGGCACTTAGAAGATCGCGTGATTGTCCATGATAATAAAACGATCGTGTTTGATTGATTTCAATCGTATCTAATCCCCCATTATTGGGGGATTTCTTTTTGCGAACCATTTTTTGAGGATCACTTCTTGGCTGATCATAAGCATTCGCAGACTTACACCCTTGGTCTGTTGTTGAGCCTTTATCTTGCACAAGGGTTGCCCGCAGGATTTATCACTCAAGCATTGCCTGCAATATTGCGTGAGTATCATGTGTCGTTGCAGCTCATCGGATGGTCGGGCTTATTGCTATTTCCGAGTGCCGTGAAGTTCATGTGGGCGCCACTGGTTGATCATCATTACAATGAAAAGGTCGGTCAAAGTCGCAGTTGGATTTTGCCGTTGTCGGCATTTGCGATCATCATATTGCTTTGCATTGCTTCGTTTGAGCCCACATCGTTGGTGCAGACCAAACCGGCAATTATATTATTCTCGTTATTATTTTTATTAAGCATCGTCGGTTCGACACAAGACATTGCAACCGATGGTTTGGCAGTGCGGATGCTCGGCAGTAAAGCACGTAGCGCGGGTAATGCGGTACAGGTGACGGGCTGGCGTATTGGACTGATTATCGGTGGTGGCGTGTTACTGATCGTGATGGATTACTGGTCGTGGTCTGCGGTTTTCTATGCCATGATTGGTTTAATTGTGTTGAATACGCTACCGATTTTGTTTTTTAAAGAGCCTATTTGGCTGGAAAAAAAGCATAAAACAGTCGAGCCACCATTAGAGTCAAACAAGGACATTTCACTTCGTCAGCTCGAATCTCTATTCTTAAAATTTCTGATCAGAGTCAAAACTCAATTTGGCTATTTTTGGTCGAATACTGAAATGCGCGCTTGGCTATCCGTTTTATTGGTGTTCAAAATCGCCGATTACATGTCGAGTGGTATGGTCAAGCCGATGATGGTCGATATGGGTTTTAGCCTGTCCAAAATTGGATTCTGGGGCACGATCTTAGGGTCGTTGTCATCGTTGGTTGGTGCAGCGCTTGCCGCTTGGTTAATGCGCTATATGCGTCGTGTGACGGCGTTGGTGTTATTTAATGGTCTGCAAGCATTAACGACAGGGCTTTATGCGTTAATCGCATGGCTGTATGCACATGACTACGTCCTTTATGGTTGGGAACTCTATGCAGCGAACGCCATTGAACATGTCGCTGCGGCAATGGCGATGGTTGCGTTGTTGACGGTGGCGATGGATTACGCTCGTGCGCAACATGCAGGCAGTGATTTTAGTTTCCAAGTGTGCATGATGACGATATTGGGTGGGATTGGATACCTAGCCAGCGGTTATCTTGCGCATAGTCTAGGCTATACAGGACAGTTTGGTTTGTCCGCAGGTCTGGGCTTAGTGTTGTTGCTACCGATCATTTGGTGGGGACGGTATTTTAAGCAGACGCATGTTGTCTGAAAATGCAAGGGCTGTTAACGTTTAGTGGGTTTGAGGATCATGTAGGGCAGACCTGTGTGTTTGCCCCAAAGTTTGGGATAACACATCAGTGATTCCCTGCAATAAGGTTTTCAGTATCTAAATGATTGAAAACGACAGCATACACTAGGCTTTTTAATTGGCTAACTCTAAGCGACCCACACGCAGAGAAAGTGGCCACTCAATTTTTCGTAGAGTTTCTGGCGCACCCCAACGCTGCGCTAGTTGGGCTTGAAGTTCAGGAATTGGATTATGTCCTGTGCTTTCGATATAACGTTTTGTCGCTGACCATGTTGCTTGATAACCGACAAAATGAGACAGTGACCAATACGCTTCTAGTTTAAATTCTGGCGCTGGAATTTCTGTAAATGGAAAGGGCAGGTCGCGATAGCCATTTTCAACCCACTTACGCTCTCGGGGCCAATATTGACCAACCACATCATGATAATAATGCAATGAAGGCACATCAATTTTTGCATTGACCCGATGATGGGCATAGGTGATCAATACGATGATTCCATTCGGTTTTAAAACACGTTTTGCTTCCACATAGAACTTGTCTAAATCAAACCAATGTGCCGCTTGTGCAACCACGAGTAAATCGACTGAATGTGCTTTTAATCCCGATTTTTCCGCTGGAGCGACGCGAAAGATGACATTGTTTGCACCTTGAGCTTGGGTGATTTGTTCGGCAGAAGCATCAGTGGCGATGACGTATTCAAAGTGTTCTGCAATGCATTTGGCAGCTTGTCCATTGCCTGTTGCGCAATCCCAAGCGAGTTCGTGTTCAGCACAAAGACTGGAGAGCCATTTGAATAACGCAGCTGGATATTCTGGACGATAGGTTGCATAACCCGTTGCTAGCGAGGAAAAATGATCTTTGAAGGATGGCATGATCTGCTCTTTTTTATGAAAAAATATGGTCTTCTTGGCATCGCACATTTCGATACTTCGACAAGCTCAGTAACCGCAGGCTCAATGAGCTATTTTCGTTAAT
>CAYJUB010000145.1:0-6009 GCA_964373145.1 uncultured Moraxellaceae bacterium | reverse complement strand
GTGTCTGGTGTTCAGTGGTTTCTCTTCCGATCTAACGGGTGCCATTCCTTGTTGATTAAAGCTGCTCATGATTGACTCCCTTCAGCAGTCGTTTCTTGTTTTGATATGTCGTTCTCATCCAGCGCACCATCCCGAAGTTCTGCGGCGAGTTCTGGTTTTTCTTGGTACACCACCTCGCCAATGTTTGCGTCAAACACCTGCTTGGTTTTCTGAATTTGGGGCGGCATCGGCCCTGTGTTTTTCAGCGGATCTAGTCGGTATTGCGCTTGAATACCAGGCGATGATTTACGAACCAAAATCAAGTAACCAGCTCGGTATAAGAACTTCAAATAAGTATTAGCCGACTCCTCTGACACCTTGATTGCACCAGCACTCGCATTCGCCGCGAGCAATCGGGCAGAAGTCGTCCCACAAATTCGCAAACTACGCCACATACCTTCTTGACCCGCTGCACTTCGAACTGGTTTCCCCGTGCGATTGACCTGTGGTGCTTCGTTTCCAACATCACGCACTAACTTGTAGTGGTGAACCTTCTGCATCGCTTCTGGGCTAATACTGACGCCGTTGTTGACCGCTGGTACTTCGTAAGTTTTGGCACAAAACCCTGCATTCAGCAGACCAGTCATATAGTCGCGAGCCGCGTCCATGTTCATCTGAGCGGCATTTGCCACCTGACGTAACGTAAAATCCTCTGGGTTTTTTCTAATCGCGTCCCACATCCGCGCGCGCGGCTGGCGTATCAACTTCTCTTTGAGCTGCTTCAATCCCAAGCCCTCCAATACTTTCAATTTATCTATAGTGTTCAAATCAAAAACTCCGAATCTTTGGGCTTTCGCCAGTCACGAAACCTTTTGGCAAAACCTTTTTGAATTGCGGCATATCGACATGCACAACGCCGTTTTCTAAACACAGTTCGTGAAGATTCTCTAAATTTGTAGCAACACGTCGCGTTGACCCGCGTACCGATGAGACCAGTTGAACTAACACTTCATCAGAGACTTGAATGCTTGGTGCGTAGATTTGGCAGAGCAGACGGGCATCATCCACGGATGCAGGTTGTGCTGGCATCCAGTTCAGAATCCGTCCATGAAACCGCTCCCAACGTTCCAGTTTTTTTGGAAGTAGTTCCTCCCCAATAATCAGAATCGTCCCTTGGCTGGACTCGTACAAATCCCGCACAATCTCAACCTTCCCACTAGTGACCAAGTGATCAAACTCATCAATAATCAGTGGGCGTCCTGACTTCGCTAACTCACCAGCGGCTTGATCTAACATCTCAGCAACAGTGGCTGCAGGTGCGATTGACATCTCGCGGAGCAGTGATAATAAAAAGCTCTTTTTAGTTGCCGTTGACTTCGCTTGGACATAAAAAGCGCGCATGTTATTTGCCACATAATTGGCAGCAACTGACTTACCAAAACCACTCGGGCCATAAAAAGCACATAGACCAGGAAGCATTGGATTTCGCATTTTCGTCCGATGAATCGCCTCAAAACACACCGCTACATTGCTGATTTGAGCAATACCGCCTTGTGGGGCTGGATTGACAACACCTGATAAATCGTTCATGATTTAATCTCTCTAAAGTTGTACATCGTTATTTGAACTCACTCGTCTCACCGTTTGAGTTCAAGCGTTTCCTCTATTAACTTCCGCATCTCTGCCGAAGACTCCATCCGCAAGCGCAGCGCATCATCCTTCTCAAGACAAGCCACAAACGCCTTACTCCGTTGAAACAACCGATGAAAATTCGCATCATCGACATCTTTCAATTCCTTGCGATACGTCAACCACTCATCATCCAACCGACACCAGCGAGCCAGCTTCGACTCCTCAGAATCAGGCACAACTGACAGCGGACTGACCATTTTTGCAATACGAGGCATCTGAACCACGCGCTCATTCGCCTCAATCAAATCATTTTCAGCACCCATCTCATTCAATGCCGCCAAACTCTTGCTGATACTGTTACTTGGCAGCGGAATCGACTGACCTTGGATATGCTCAAGCACCTGATTCGGACTCAGCTCCTCCATCACCTCAGCCTGCTTCACAGCCAGACGACGCAAACGCCCCTTAGCACGCGTTTCACGATTAGTTTCGACCACAGCTTTTGGAAAGTAATTGGTTTTATTACCGTTCCAGACAGCTTTTGCCACCAATCGACCATCATCGTCATGCACCCAAATATGCTCTGGATCATGAATGTCATAACCAATAGCCATCGTCTGACCGTGGTACTGCTCCAAATCACGAGAAAAATAACGGTTACTAAACAACTCAACCTCACCCCGACGAATCGCCCGCACCACATACGGACGAAACAACCCATCAGCATCATCAGGATCAACAGGAGTCGCCTCAAACCCCGCCTTAACCGCCAAATCCCAAGCCTCCACAGGCGACAAATGGCGCAGTTTCCCCGTCACTTCATCTCGAATTTTGGCAAGACCACGATGCGGCTTATGGTTATACGCCCCAGCCTCAGCCGTACAAAAATCACGAAAAGTAGGAAAATCCATCAAAATCTTAGAGCGCCCAAACGCTTTAACATCAGCACGAGTGACCTTAAACGCCTTATGTTTAGCCTCTTGATCCATATCCGCGCCCATATAAGTCGGCAGCTTTTTAGCGGCTTTAATCCAAATCGTTTGGTGTGAACGCTCAATGATTCCACGCGCTTGCGAGTTATAAGGCAGAGAATTAGTCATCGTCATTGACAACTGATCCATCAACCCGCGCCCCTGGGCTTTCATCAACTCATTCTCATAACCAGAACCGTTGTCCACATACAGCGACGCAGCAATTCCCCAGCGCTCACAAGCATTACGGATCGCATCCAACACAGCCCAGCCGCTCTCAGCCAAATCAATCGACCAACCCACACACATCCGAGTCGCCACATCAATCACCGCAGTAATCTCAGGACGAAACGGACGACCATGATCGGGGTGCGCCACCTCAGCATCGAAGCAATGACCATCCATCGTGTAGATATCAGTTGGAAGCAATTCCGCCGTATCACGGCGAACAAAAGGCTTAATATTCTTGAGTTGTCTTGCGCCCATACGACCCTTTTCACGCTCAACCGAACCCATTTGTTCAATCAAAAAACGACGGCATTGCGAGTAAGAAGGGCAGTCCACACCGACAGGCAAATGATTAGGCAGCTGCTCAATCACGGTGGTTAGATTAGGCTTTTGCGGTTGACCCCATAACTTGAGTAACTGCGCCGCCCAACTCGGTATTTTCTGAGCACGCATTTTTGGTGCGAGAACACTGATTGGATTAATACCGCGCTTTGTCGCCTCAGTAGCAGCCGTACACCAATCAAATAAAGAGCGCTGACTCACACCGCGACGATCACCCGCTTTCGCGTTAGCAAGTCTGACCCGATCCATGACATCAGCTGGCAATGTTCCAGCGTCAGAACCAATGACAATGTTATTGATAGCGTTGGTTTTTCCAACTAGTGCGCTGTCTCGCTCAATGATCTGAACCAAACCGAATCGAGCAATTGCACAATCACGTTGCCAGTCAGCCAAATGATTAATATTCTGTGGTTGAACCTCAATCACACTGACTTGCTGGCTCACTACATTGACGTGAACAGGCAGCTGTTCGAATGACTGTTTGATCAATTGCGCTTTGATTGATTGCGCCAATAACGTTGGAATTGCGTACTCACGGCGTAATCCACCTCGACCACCAGAGGCCTTTACTTCAGTGAAAGACCAGCCTTCGTTTTTAGCTCGGTACTCAAATGCTTGACGTGTGGTTGGCCATCCTTCCAATTTCATGTTGGCCAATTCTTGAGTGCTGTAATGTGATTTCATGACATTTCAGCCAGTTTGGTGCTATATTTATGCGCATAACGGGGGTGAATACGTGTACCTTCGGCAGTCCAGCGTTCTGGCCATAGAGTATGCAAAGGGATGTTTAAGTACTCAGAAATGACTTTTTCACCAGTCAACTGAGGTCGAATCAACGCAACTCTAACGGTTGAACCCGCTAATTTATTTTTACGCTCAAGGTCGCTCATCGTGATTCCTGTTTTACGGATTGCGGCCTTAATATCCTCAGCATGCCAATGTTTTCTGGACTTGTTAGCTGATGCAGTAGACATAAATAGTCATCCGTTACGTACCCAGCCAATGGCTGGTTTTTATGAATTAGTTACATCACGTTTGTGATCTCTAACCATAATAGTACGCAAAAGTACGAATAGCAATTTATTTTGCGTACTTTGCTTGGGTATTTTTGGCTTAACTTTTAACTTATTGATTTTTATAATTATGTTTTTTTGCTTACTTAATTATTTTTGCGTACTGCTTTTGCTTACTGAGGGTGTTGAGAATGCAAAAAAATAAGCCTGAAAAAGAGCTGGATGCTCAACAGTTTTGGCAAAGGCTAAATGAATTGATTGGTTCAGCAGAGCCGTTCGCTTGGGCGAAGCAACAAGGCATTACTAAAAGCACTTTTCAAAGTTCGCGTGAGCGCGGCACAAGGCCGCTATCACGGACAGTAAAGGTTTGGGCGGAGCAGATTGGATGTAACTATGAATGGTTGATGGAAGGTGTCGGTACGCCATTTGGAGTAGCAACAGCCAAAGGCTTTAGACATCAGACAGAACAAGAGCGGTTAGAGGACAACGAAACACGGGCGCAAACACAAGCACGCTGGGATATCACAAACCAAAAGAAACTAGATGTAATGAGCGCGGAAAGAGCCAGAGAAGATAAGGCGCGACACGTTGAGTCTGATCGCAATCAGTATGAGACGCCAATAGCACCAATTTTTGAACCAAATCCTGAAGTGTTAGAGTTAGCGATATCGACTTTATACGAAGCACTCGCCGCAACCAAAAAGTCGATGCCACCAGCTGCACAAACAAAGATGATTTTGAATTTGTATAGTCTTTTTAGCACTAGCCAACAAGGTGATAACATTAAGAATTATGTGCTAGAGTTGATTCGGTCGTTAGGAGCGACTACGGAAATCGAAGCATAATAAGGATATTAATTAATGCAAGTAACGAAGAACGATATAATTCAACTGTTTAAACAAAGTGTGACGCCTGACGCAAAAGAAGATCAGCTATCAAATCAAATAAACTTAACCGTAAACGGGAACAACAACCAATTCATCAACCTCCAATTACCGTGCCCAGAATCCAGTGAATGCAAAAAACTGCTCGAAGCACTGCAAATGTTTTTGAAGCCACCAGGTGTATGTACCAACCACACACCAACTGCAAAATGAGATGTAAAACTTGCGGATTTTTATTCAGAGTCCGCAAACCACTGCAAAATAACCCATAAACGACCAAATCTTGACAACCACCCACAAACCCCTAATTTATAAGGCCTCATCCCAATTTATCCCGCTTCATCCCACCTTATCCCACTGCAATATCAATCAGTAACTCACAGAATGTTAGATTGAGAGAGATTTCTGCACCCAGCGTTCCATGCTTAATGTCATCAGGATGATGATTTCTAGGGCGTGTTGACGTGCATATTTCAAGGCTGAAAATCGTTTTGTAGGGGAGAATCAAAGTGTTTTCCCGCTTTCGGGCAGACACACAGGTCTGCCCCTACTATACAAAACGATGTTGCTCTACTTACCCACCACTAAACGTCAACCGACTCTAGAGTAATCCACGGCCACAAAATAATATCAATTAAGGGTAGATTCGATAAGGTTTCCAGCTTTCATCTCTTTGTCTTTTTTTTCTATTCTCGCTCTCAATTAATTCATTGCTTTCAGTTCTGTGGTAATTAAAGGAGTGGTATTTATTTGCATTCACTTGGTTTTCTAATGTGGTGATCTCGTTTTTAACATCAATCGGATCACGTTGTTGATATTGTCCAGTCGGTTGATAGCTATCTAGTTTGCCTTTTTGAAAAGTGCAGAGCTGATCTTGATAATGCACGCGCTTTTTTTCATCGACACACTTAAAGACTTGGCAGTAAGCGTCAGTCGTGACTGCTATCATGATGAATAAAA
>CAYJUB010000144.1:0-6025 GCA_964373145.1 uncultured Moraxellaceae bacterium | reverse complement strand
AAAGCATTCATCCGCAGTTCATAACACACGACTTGAATGGCTGCCGAAACGTTTAGTACGCCATATTCTTGATTAACTGGAATGGTTAAATGAAACTGTGCTTGGGCGAGTTCTTCATTGGTTAGCCCACGATCTTCACGACCGAAAACGATGGCAATATCACCATTCGCTGTTTCATCAATGGCGAGTTTGGTTGCTGCGCGTACATCCAATAATGGCCACGGAATAGTACGGCTGCGTGCGCTGGTACCAAAAACTAATGTGCAATCTGCAATCGCTTCCTCAAGGGTTGAAACGATCGTGACATTGTCTAATACGTCCGCTGCGCCAGCGGCTAAAGCTGTGGCATCAGGACTCGGGAAGGTTTTTGGATCAACGAGAGTGAGCTTCGACAAACCCATTGTTTTCATCGCACGTGCCGCAGCCCCTATATTGGCAGGCAAGGTGGTATTGACCATGACGATACGAATACGATTTAACGCTGGATGGCATTCAACAGTTTGGACAGCACCCACAGACTACGCTCGCTTGAATCGATGAAAGAACAGCATTTTACACCGAATGAGCAGCAAACTGTGGAGTGTTTAGGCTGTTTGCTGACGCAGGAAATGATTCACCCGTTGTAATTCATCTTGCACGGTGTATACGAGTACATCACTGTGTTGAATACGATTGGCTTTACATTCTAAAATCAATTTTTGGCAAAAAGAGGTGAGTTCGGTCGCGCCTAAATTAGCACTTTCGCCTTTTAGTGACTGAGCAGCCGTGGAGCCAAGAGAATTATTTGCATGCTCATGTGCGGTTAGTATGCTCTTCAGATGCGTCTGACTTTCATGCATAAAATTCGCAATTAAATCATCAAACTCATCACCCAATAAATCTTTTAACTCTAATAATTGTGCTTTGTTGACAGGCTCTGCCATTATTTGTACTCAAATGAGAACGATATTCAATGTTTACATTATTACAGATTGCATCGCAAAACAATATCCCATGCGTCAGCTGACCAACGGTATTAAAATCAATAATATGTGAAGCTGTTCTCACTTTTGTTGTTTAAGTTTTACGTTGATAAATGACACTGACGGCAGTTTTTCCAAATTGTTCACGGAGTTGCTTCAATAACTCATCTTCGGGACGAACGTACCAACGCTCTCCAACACTCAGTGTTGCATTTGAGTAAGTATGATCGACCAAGAATTGTAGTGGAACACGACGTTGCTCTTCATTTGTACCATCAATATATAGAGGCAGGATGGACTGTAATGATTTTGCGAAATCCTTTGTCAATTTATCCTTCTCAAGCTTGATGAGAATTGATTCTGTACGTCGGCTACGAATTTCATTCATGGTAAATGCTTTACGTAAACGTCCAACAGGACGATCAAAACCTTCACGTTCACTGACTTCGCCTTCAATGATAATAATGGTATCGATTTTCAGAACGTCTTTATAACGCGCGTAGTTTTCGTGAGAGCAATTCACTTCTAAGCGAGCCGTCCCATCATCCAAGGTAATCATCACGCGATTGGGGAAGTTTGCGACATCAATCACTAAGCCCGCATACACCGAGGTGACACCACGGCGTGTGCCTTCAATATCGGCTAATTTACAGCGGATAAAATTCTTCAGCTCAGGTGCATAGACATCAATCGGATGGCCTGTCAGATAAAGACCGAGCGTGTCTTTTTCGCCTTTTAAGCGAATTTCGTCTGCCCAAGGTTGAACTTTGGGTGGCGCTTGACGTGCAGGAACATCAATTTCACCGAAGAGATCAAAGATACCGCTATCGAGATTCTGACGAGTTTGTTCTGCAGCTTTGACCGCTTCTTCCAACTGACTGGCGAGAACTGAGCGGAATTCACCACGTGAACTACCAACAGTTTCATCGGTCAAGCAATCCAGCGCACCAGAGCGAATCAATGCTTCAAGCGTCCGCTTATTGGCTTTTTTCAGGTCAATGCGTTGGCAAAAATCGAAAATATCCTTAAATTCGCCGCCTTGTTTACGAGCGTTCATCACCGATTCCATCGCGGCTTCACCGACGCCTTTAATCGCGCCGAGCCCATAAATGATGGTTTCTGAATCTGAAGCGACGAAGCGATAATCTGACCAATTCACAGACGGCGGCAGAATTTTTAGCCCTAACTCACGACAATCACTGATCAAAAAAACAATGTTGTCAGTAGTTTGCATTTCCGAGGTCAGTACCGCCGCCATAAACTCAGAAGGATAGTGAGCTTTGAGCCATGCGGTGTGATACGAAACCAGTGCATATGCTGCGGCGTGTGATTTGTTAAATCCGTAGCCAGCGAACTTTTCAATATAGTCAAAAATTTCATTGGCTTTGGCTTCATCAATGCCTTTTGTCGCAGCGCCTTCAACGAAAATCGTTCGCTGAATGACCATCTCTTCAGGTTTCTTTTTACCCATCGCACGGCGTAGCAAATCCGCACCGCCGAGTGAGTAACCTGCACAAACCTGCGCGGCTTGCATAACCTGTTCTTGATACACCATCACACCATAGGTGGGTTTCAGAACATCAGTTAAAAGCGGGTGTAAATATTCAAATTGTCCACCGTGCATCCGATAAATAAAGTCGGGAATCAGGTCCATTGGACCTGGACGGTAGAGCGCCACAAACGCAATAATCTCTTCAAATTTGCTCGGCTTTGCTTCCTTGAGCATGCGTTTCATGCCACTACTTTCAAGCTGGAATACCCCAGTTGTTTTGGCTTCTTGAAGGATTTTGTAGGCGAGTGGATCGTCGAGCGGAATATGGTTTAGGTCGAGCTGGGGTTTATTCGCCTTTTCATTGCGTTTGTTAATCGCGACAACGGCTTGGTCAATCACCGTGAGGTTACGCAGTCCCAAGAAGTCGAATTTAACCAAGCCGACTTTCTCAACATCATCTTTATCGAATTGACTGACACGTGAACCTTCGTCGTCGCAGTAAACCGCAGAAAAATCACTGATTTTGCTTGGCGCGATCAACACGCCACCAGCATGTTTACCCACATTACGGGTAATGCCTTCTAATTTAAGTGCCATTTCCCAGATTTCACTGACATCATCATAGTCAGAACCTGTCTCATTCATCACTAAATCTTTCAGCTGCGGTTCAACTTCCAGTGCTTCTAATAAGGTAATACCCGGTGGTTTACTCGGAATCAGGCTAGAAATGCGATTACCTAATCCAAATGCTTTACCCATGACGCGCGTCACGTCACGCACCGCACCTTTTGCCGCCATCGTACCGAACGTAATAATCTGCGATACCGCTTCACGCCCATAGGTTTGCGCGACGTAATCAATGACTCGATCACGTCCTGCGATACAAAAGTCAATATCAAAGTCGGGCATTGAAACCCGTTCTGGATTCAAGAAACGTTCGAACAGAAGATCGTATTTCAGGGGGTCAAGGTCAGTAATGCCTAGACTGTACGCAACGAGTGATCCTGCACCTGAACCCCGTCCAGGGCCGACAGGCACGCCATTATTTTTAGACCAACGAATAAAATCCATAACGATCAGGAAGTAACCCGGGAACCCCATGTCATTAATGGTCTTAATTTCAAAGGCGAGGCGATCATCATAAACCTTACGCACCGTTTCCCAGTCGTCTGGTTTAACGGGGTAGAGTTGATCTAAGCGGACATTCAAACCTTGCTCTGATGTTTCAGCAAAGAATCGCGCAATGTCATAACCCTCAGGTACAGGGAAGTCGGGCAGATAGTTTTTACCCAATTCAATGGTCACGCTGCAACGTTTTGCAATTTCAAATGTATTTTGAATCGCTTCTGGCAAATCGGAAAACAGCTCGACCATTTGTTCAGTCGTTTTAAAATATTGCTCATTGGTGTAGTCACGCGGACGACGTTCATCGGCTAATAC
This sequence comes from uncultured Moraxellaceae bacterium, assembly GCA_964373145.1. Taxonomy (GTDB): domain Bacteria; phylum Pseudomonadota; class Gammaproteobacteria; order Pseudomonadales; family Moraxellaceae; genus Aquirhabdus. The sequence continues at coordinate 2,131 of CAYJUB010000144.1, read as the reverse complement.
ACTACTGCTCGCAATACACACCCGTGCTTCATGCGCATCGTAATCATCGCTGACAATAAAACGTACATCATTTTGAGCAACGACAGGCACTTGTAATTTTTCTGCGAGGGTTAATGCTGCATCGACGTAAGCGGTTTCATTCGGGCGGCCAGTACGTGAAATCGTCAGGTAAACACGATCACCAAATTGACTGCGCCATGCTTCCAGTAATGTTTCAGCGCGTTCTGGGGTTGCGCTTCTTAATGCCTGTCCAACATCACTGTGTTGACCCAGTAATGCAATCAAGCCGTTATTTTTATTAAATATCCAAGCTGTTTTAATCAGTGGAATACCGAGTGTGAGACCCTCGATAAATCCTTGCGATACCACTTCCGTAAGATGTCGCCAGCCCACTTGGTTCATCGCTAATAATGTGACGCGACCTTGATTGTCTTCTAAACGAACTTCACTGCCAAGGATCGGTTTAACGCCTTTAGAGCGACAACCAGTATAGAACTTAACCGCGGCATGAAGATTAGATAAATCGGTGAGGGCAAGTGCAGGCATTTGATCTTTTGCGGCTTGTTTGACCAGTTCGTCAACACGCGCAATCGAATCAATAATAGAAAATTCGCTATGTACACCCAGATGAATAAAAGTCATATCACGTTCCACACCTACGTCAAAGCTCCCTGCATTTCAAGGAAGGAGCGATGATAGCACGGGCATATTCGCCGAGTAGAAGTGATCGGTGTAGAAATGAGTAATTATTGAAAAAGTTATTGAGAGAGTCTGTTGCTAATGTTGCAAATAAAGAACATTAATCAATCAGTTATATTCATATTAAAAATGAAAAAGAGAGTCTACTGAAATAAGCTAGACCCTCTAAGTTCATTCAACGTGCAGATTATCTACCGCGGTCACGTCCTTCACGATGAGCCCAACCGCCACCATGATGATGACCACCGCCATAACCTCGTTCTCCATATAATGGATCAATGATACAACCGCTAAGACCTAGCGTTATCGCCATTAAAAGAGGAATAATAAATTTATTCATGATCTTCACCTATAAAAAATAAAGCTCAAAACCAAGCAAAATTAAAGGATGGCTTATTGCAACGTTTCTATTATAGGTGCGAAAAAAGTGAGGCTACTGATTGAGGACAACATCCACACATATAAAAGCCTAAGCTCCACACTGTGCATTAATCGTGAATATCTGATGCACAACAGGAGTACTTAGGCCATCTTTATGAATAAAAAGTGTGGTACGCGATCGATTACTTGGCTGGGGTGTGAACCAGAAAAATACGGACATTGCGCTCTTTATCAATGTAGTCGCCCTTGCCTGTATCTAAATCAACTGCCCAAGAATAACTGCCGCCAAAGTAGCTATAAGGTGTTGATGACCAATACCAGCCATATCCATCTTCACCATCAGGTTTGTAGAACCAAGGATATTTTTCTGTTTCTGGGTTGGTTGCTTCGCGCAATTTTAAAGATTTTAATTCATATAGAGTCGGGAGACGCCAACCTTTTCTGTCCGCAATAGTCACTGTTTTTGCAGCTTCTTTGGCATCTTTCCATGTCAATTTAGACGCTTTGCCAGTGCATTCACGGCCTGTCCATTCTTGACCCAATGAACAACGTGACCAGATCAACTTAGTCTTAGGATCTTGCCATAGACCTTGTGATTCTAGTGATTTTTCTGGTTGTTGGATTTGTGCGGCTGATGTTGCTTCACTCACTTGATCAGAAAGTACCGCAGAATTTAGTAGGAAAAATGAAAGGGCAGTCAGAAGAATTTTTGGAGCAAGTTTGTTACGCATATTGAATCAACCTTTAACGTCCAATGAATGTTTTTTTATGAGCTGAATTTACAACATTTAAGAATTCGAATGAGCCTATATTGCTATAACTCATACCATTCATCAACGTATAAAGAGAGTTTGTTCACAATAAATTTTCATTAAACGTGTGAATCAATAAAAAATACCACACGCAAGGGTGTGGTATTTTTTTAACATATTGAAGATTAACGTTTTGTCGCCAAGAAACGACCGATACGTGTCATTGCTTCTTTTAACTCACTTTCTGCCGGTAAAAACACGACACGGAAATGATCAGGCGTCGGCCAGTTAAAGCCAGT
>CAYJUB010000143.1:0-6034 GCA_964373145.1 uncultured Moraxellaceae bacterium | reverse complement strand
CTTCAACTTCAAATTCAACTTCAAATTCAACTTCAAATTCAACTTCAAAATCAACTGTTCCATATCTACTCGATATTCAAAATGATTTTTTAGAAGACTTAGAAACGCGCTTGGTTATTCCTGTTTATCCGATGATTGTTTTGCAAGGAAAACGACTGACAAAATTAACGCCTGTGATAGAGATAGTTGGTGCGCAATATATTTTGATGATTCCAGAGCTTGCCAGTATTTCTAAAAAATATCTTGGTGTCGAGATTCTTAATATTTCTCAGCATCGAACTATGGTTTTATCGGCGATAGATTTGATGGTTACAGGGTTTTTAAGTCAATCACTGCAATACTCACTGCATATGAATCTGCCTTTTTATCTACCCATCAAGACCTAAACCCCTTACACTATCTGTTATTCGTTTATTCACCTATTTCAAAGCCATTGGCACAATTACGGACAAAAAATGCTAGACCCTAAACTACTTCGCACCCAACTTGATGTGATTAACGCAGCCCTCGCTAAACGTGGCGGCTTACAGTTGGATTCTGCACTTTGGGCTTCGCTTGAAGCACGTCGTAAAGACTTGCAAGGACGGACTGAAACCTTGCAGGCCGAGCGTAATAATGGCGCAAAGCAAGTCGGTCAGATCAAGAAAACTGGCGGCGATGCCAGCGAATTGATGGCGCGTATGCAAGCCGTTGGCGAAGAAGTGAAACGCGTTGAAGCTGAATTTGATGCACTGCAAACTGAAATTGAAACGCATGCGATGAGCATTCCGAACATGCCTGACGATTCTGTGCCAATCGGCGCGGATGAAAAAGACAATGTCGAAGTGCTGAAATGGGGAACTCCACGCCGCTTTGATTTCCCAATCAAAGATCATACTGATATTGGCGAAAGCATGGGCGGTTTGAACTTTGCCAAAGCGACTGAAATTACAGGTTCACGCTTTAGTGTGTTGAAAGGGCCGTTGGCGCGTTTGCAACGTGCGTTGGCGCAGTTCATGGTTGATTTCCATACTGAGCAACATGGTTACACCGAAGTATACGTGCCGCTTCTAGTCAATGCTGAAAGCTTAAAAGGCACAGGTCAGCTGCCTAAATTCGAAGAAGATTTGTTTAAGCTCGAAGGCGAAAAAACCTATTATCTGATTCCTACCGCTGAAGTGCCAGTGACCAATTTGGTTCGTGATGAAATTGTTGATGAGAAGTCATTGCCATTGAAGTTCGTGGCACATACACCGTGTTTCCGCAGTGAAGCAGGTTCGTATGGTCGTGATACCCGTGGTTTGATTCGTCAGCATCAATTTGAAAAAGTTGAAATTGTACAAATCGTTAAACCTGAAGATTCCGTCCAAGCGCTAGAAACGTTGACTGGTCAGGCGGAAGCGATTTTGCAGGCGTTAGAGTTGCCATATCGCAAGGTGTTGCTCTGTGGTGGCGATATGGGTTTTTCTGCTGCAAAGACCTATGATCTAGAAGTTTGGTTACCCAGCCAAGATACGTATCGCGAAATTTCAAGCTGTTCAATGTTTGGTGATTTCCAAGCACGACGTATGAAAGCCCGCTTTAAAGCTGACAAGAAAACTGAGTTTGTGCATACTTTAAATGGTTCAGGTTTGGCTGTGGGTCGTACCTTGTTGGCACTGATGGAAAATCATCAACAAGCGGATGGTTCGATTACGATTCCTGCTGCACTACGTCCTTATTTGCGCGGGCTTGAGTCAATCAAGTAGTTGTTTAGATGTTTAATATTTAAAAAAAGGGAGGCGTAATGCCTCCTTATTTATGGTTGTTGGGGTGATGTATGGATGTTTTACCAATTGCGCTTAAACTGACTCATCAACGTTGCTTGATTGTGGGTGGTGGAAAGATTGCGCGGCGTAAGGCCGATTTGTTGGTGCAAGCAGGCGCGCAGTTAGATGTTCTTGCGATGGATGTGATTCCTGAATTGCATAGCATGGTTAAAGAGAGCGGCGGCAGTGTGTTTTTGGAGTTCTATTCTTCTCATTTTAATCTGCAAGACTATCGTCTGGTGATTGCCGCAACGGATGATCCAGCTGTCAATCAACAAGTTTTTCATGATTGTGAATCGCTTAAAATTTTAGTCAACTCAGTGGATGATCCACCGCACTGTCGTTTTATCGTCCCCGCAATTGTAGACCGTTCACCGCTCTTGATTTCGATCTCTAGTGGTGGCAAGTCGCCTGTATTAGCACGTCAATTACGCACAAAAATCGAATCATTAGTGCCTGCAAAATTTGGTGATTTATCTAAGTTTTCAGGAGATTGGCGACCACAGATTAAAGCTGCGATTGTGAACCCTGATGAGCGCCGAATTTTTTGGGAAGATTTGTATGCAGGTCCAATTGGCGAAAAAGTCCTCAATGGTCAGCGAGATGAAGCCGACGCCGCAATGCCACAAGCATTGGCAGATTGGTTAGCTGATTCATCATCGAAAGGTGAAGTTTATCTTGTTGGCGCGGGTCCAGGCGATCCAGATTTGCTGACGTTTAAAGCGCTGCGTCTGATGCAACAGGCCGATGTCGTGGTCTATGATCGATTGGTGTCTGCACCGATCATGTCATTGGTTCGCCGCGATGCAGAACGAATTTACGTCGGCAAAGCGCGTGCGAATCATGCTGTGCCACAAGAGAATATTAATCAGTTACTCGTGCGTCTTGCTAAAGAAGGTAAGCGTGTTTGTCGTCTAAAAGGCGGTGACCCGTTTATCTTTGGTCGTGGTGGTGAGGAAATTGAGGAGCTGGTTGCGGCTGGCGTGGCGTTCCAAGTTGTGCCGGGGATTACTGCTGCATCAGGTTGTAGTGCTTACGCAGGCATTCCGTTGACGCATCGTGATTACGCGCAAAGTGTGCGGTTTTTGACAGGTCATTTAAAAGATGGTTCGCCTGCATTGCCGTGGTCAGAGCTGATTTATGAAAATCAAACACTTGTGTTGTACATGGGCTTGGTTGGACTTCGCAATACCTGTAAAGAATTGATCGCACATGGTTTACGTGGCGATATGCCGATTGCGTTGATCAGTAAAGGTACAACGCCAGATCAGCATGTGGTGGTCGGTACAATTGAAACCATCGCTGATTTGATTGATGAGCAAAAAGTGGTTGCGCCGACTTTAACCATTATTGGTGAAGTGGTGAAATTGCGAGATAAACTCAAGTGGTTTGATTGAGGTTGTTTTGTATTATCTGTCGAAATAGATTGAGTTAATTAATACGAGCTGTTTACCTAAAGTGGAACAGCTCGTTTTTTTATTTTGATTTGATGTTTTGGTGGATTTCTAATCTTTATCTAACTATTGAACTAACCGGCAACAACCCACAACAAAACCAACATGAGCACGGTTGCCAAAACTATCAAAAATTACGCCGTAATCGGCTGGGTTGTTGTCCGGTTGAGTGCCGAGTTGGGCAACTACAACTAACCACTACAAGTGCAACAAGCAATTAAGATTGTTGGGTGCTGGCTTTGGTATTTAGCCAATTCTGTAGTGCTTCCAGCCATACCAGAGATTTTACGGGGTCATCAACATATAGCGCATCAGCGTATTTCTGGATGTACTCGTGGCTAGCTACAGGGCCGAGAGAGATCAAAGTTTCAATTTCGGCTAACAGGGGCCGAATGTCGCTTTCTCCCATCCCCTCAAATGCAGCTGACCATATCTGAACATCAGTCTCGAACTCAAACCATGCTCCTTGGTGGTACCAGCACAGCAGGAGATTCACCACCTGAGGAAATTGATGGTTGAGTTCATGCGTCATAAGAGGCCCAACTACTCTTATGCGGCAGGGGTGACAAATAAGATTCTAAATACTGCCGCATAAGATACTCGTTTGATTAAAAAAATACAAAAATGATTGGTTTATTATTGAGCGAAATTACCACTATGAAAAAAATATGTCAATGAAAAATAATGATTTAGATAAGCCGAGCCACCCAAGTAAGAATGGCGATTACTGTAATGGGATTAGCTCTTATGCAACATGTTGGCAAACGCAAGTTTAGAGTTACGTTTCCACTTCCACTTGAGCAAGTACACGACAAGCGCACCAATCAGCGGAAACTTACCTTCAAACTCGATGCGGTAGTCAAAAGTTGTTGCTGCACCGTCCTGCGTCGGCATTAAGCGAACTTGACCTCGATGGTTTTTTAGTGGACTTCCTTGGCTAATGACGTATTCAATCGCATGCGGACGATCAAAGCGAGTGATCGTTTCTTCGAATGCGAGCAAACCAGAACCTATGCGCCGCACCGATCCGATGCCATCAACCTCGTCAACGCCATCGTGCACTCGCTGGCAGTGATCACCGAACAGACTGACGAAGTTCTGGTGATCTGACAGAAAAGAGAATACTTGGTCGATTGGCGCCATGACCTGAATTGCAAAATGAAGCTGGTGCTGTGACATAACGATTTTCCATATGATCAAACGGGCGTTTTAGGTCGGACGTAGTCTGGCGGTGCCCACAAGTGTTTTAGACGCTGGCCCAACGGACCTGGTTTCATGACATCTTTCCACATGTCGATGAACTCGTGGAAATTCAGCGTCAACAGGTTATTGCTCTTAGGCTGGCGCACAGCAACGCCGTAATTTACCTGCTCTTGTTCTTCTTCATACGTGCCAAACCAGCGATCAAACAGGATAATGACGCCACCATAGTTCTTGTCGATATATTGCGAATTGCGGCCATGATGTGCACGATGATTGCTTGGCGTATCAAAGACATATTCGATCCATGGATGCAGCTTACCCACGGATTCAGTATGGATGAAGAACTGGTAGCAGAGGTTGCACGCATAGAGTACAAACACCACCGCTGGATGCACACCGAGTATCACCAGCGGCATGAAGAATAGCCACCAACCAGTGATCGGATAAAGCATGGACTGGCGCATGGCCGTGGTCATGTTCATCTGCTCGCCGCTGTGATGCACGACGTGCGCGCTCCAGAACCAGCGCATGCGATGTGAGGTACGATGAAACCAGTAGTAGCAAAATTCCACGCCGATGAAGATGGGCAACAGCGTCCAGCCGTTGATTGGAATGTCGAAAAAGCGATGATCCCAGAACCAGAATACTGCCGCGCCGACGAATAGTACATGCACCAGTAATTCAAATACTTGATAAGCGCCGCCCAATGAGACATTGGTGAAGGCGTCCATCCAGTTGAATTGGCGCGCCATGTATTCGTTTGTCCTGCGAGCACGTGCGATTCGCCATTCGATTAAAAACGCCATAATAAAGATAGGTGTCAGACCCACCAAAATGACCTGCTTCCAGTCGATATGTGAACCGAAAGTTCCTTCAATCCAGCTAATGAATTCCATCATGTGTAGTACCACTCGTGGTTTTGTAATGTTTGTATTCTACGAGTGGGTAGGGGGATGCACTTTACTCAGACTGACCAAATTTTGGACAATTCACGCCAATAATACAAGCGATGTGAATAAGTAATGGCCTCTTACTATGGATTCATTCGTTCATTTGGTTGGTTGAATGATTCATATTTATTGCTTATTTTGTGAGTAATTGCATTTTTATGACATTTTTTAGACATTTTGCGCCATTGAACCCAGTTGTGGCTTGGAAACAGTGGGTTTGCGTGGTGATATGCCAATTGCACCGAAATTAACAATTATTGGTGAAGTTTTGAAATTGCGCGATAAGCTCAAGTGGTTTGATTGAGGTTATTTTATATTAGCGATTGAAAAGGATTGAGTTTTTTATTTTTAGATATTTCATCATGTTAAGTTAACTTTTCTTTACTAATAAGAAGAATCCCAGTCTTTACTAACCTCGTCCCTTGGATGACCTGTTATATGCTTCATTTAGAGCTGAACCCAAGTTTTTTTAGATCCGCCTGATAGAATTTAAGCGTTTCTTGATTTGGATATAGGAACTCATTGTATGCGGACCAAGAAGGATCTTGCTTAATATTTATATAGGTCTTACAGCCTACACAAGCCGTGGCATATAGTTCTTTAAGTGCATTATTTATCTTTGAAGAATCCTTAACGTATA
>CAYJUB010000142.1:0-6043 GCA_964373145.1 uncultured Moraxellaceae bacterium | reverse complement strand
TTGAGAGAGTCGATATGCTTTTCTAAATCACGATTACGGTCGGAGAGCGCTTGAACTTTCTCGAATGTTTTGCCTCGAGCGGTCTTAGTCAGACCCGCGATTTGCGCAAGTTGACGTTCGCCAGTTTGCACAAAGTTCAATGCACTTAAGCCAGTGACCGCTTCAATACGACGAACACCCGCTGCAATACCCCCTTCACTGATGATTTTCAGCAAACCAATATCGCCTGTACGCTCAACGTGAATACCACCACAGAGTTCTACTGAGAAGAATTGCTCATTGGTTTTATGACCCATTGCCAAAACACGAACTTCATCGCCGTATTTCTCACCAAATAGCATCATTGCGCCTTTGGTTTTGGCTTCTGCCATGCTCATTTCTTCAGCTTGAACAGCATAGTTACCAATGATTTCTTGAGCGACCAAACGTTCAACTTCATTGATTTGATCAACAGTAATTGCATGATCATGTGATAAGTCAAAACGCAATAAATCCGCACTGACCAACGAGCCTTTCTGCGAAACATGCTCGCCCAAGACTTTGCGCAATGCAGCATGCAGCAAGTGTGTCGCAGAGTGGTTGCGGGCAATTGCCGCGCGCAAATCTTTTTTGACTTCAGCTTCGACTTTTTGGTTCGATTGGATTTTACCCATCGTGACCACGCCTTGATGAACAATGGCGTTGCCTGATTTCTTGGTATCTTGAACTTCAAAGATGCCATCCAAACCAGTCAATATTCCAGTATCACCAATCTGACCACCTGATTCAGCATAAAACGGCGTTTGATTAAGGACAATGAAGCCTTCTTCACCTTCGCTCAAGCTATCCGCAGGCTGACCATCTTTGTAGAGGGCAATGATCTGACCTGAACCTGTAGTTGCGTTATAACCATCAAATTGAGTCGAGCTATCAACCTTCACAAAGCTGTTGTAATCGACGGTAAATTTACCTGCATCACGCGCACGGCGACGTTGTTCATCCATCGCCACTTCAAAACCATCTTGATCGACAGTTAATCCACGTTCACGTGCGATATCTGCTGTTAAATCAACTGGGAATCCGTAAGTGTCATACAGTTTAAATGCGACTTCGCCATCAATCACATTGCCTTTTACATTTGGCAATTCCGCTTCAAGCAGTTTTAAACCTTGTTCCAATGTACGCGCAAATTGCTCTTCTTCTTTGCGCAGTGCATTTTCAATTGCTTCGCGACGTGCAACTAACTCTGGATAGGCTTCACCCATCACATCAATCAATGATTGAACCATTTGATAGAAGAATGCACCTGTTGCACCGAGTTTATTGCCATGACGCACTGCGCGGCGAATGATACGGCGTAGCACATAGCCGCGGCCTTCATTACTTGGATTTACACCATCCGCAATGAGGAACGCGCATGAACGCGCATGATCGGCAACAACGCGGAGGGAAGGTTGACCTTCATCTTCGATGCCAATGATTGTGCAAGCGGATTGAATCAAGTGTTGAAATAAGTCGATTTCATAGTTCGCATGAACGTGTTGCATGACCGCACTAATACGCTCTAAACCCATCCCTGTATCGACACTTGGTGCAGGTAGTGGAAGCATCGTGCCGTCTTTTTGACGGTTGAACTGCATGAACACGCAGTTCCAAATTTCGATGAAACGGTCGCCATCTTCTTCAGGCGTACCTGGCAAACCACCCGCAATTTCAGCACCGTGGTCGTAGAAAATTTCGGTACAAGGACCGCAAGGACCTGTGTCGCCCATCGCCCAGAAATTGTCTGATGCGTAAGCTGCGCCTTTGTTGTCACCAATCCGAATGATGCGTGACGCATCTAAACCGATGTCGTTATTCCAAAATCCAAACGCTTCGTCATCGGTTGCGTAAATCGTGACGTACAGGCGATCTTTTGGAATGTTCATCCAGCTTGGGCTGGTGAGGAACTCCCATGCAAATGCAATGGCTTCTTTTTTGAAATAATCACCGAAAGAGAAGTTGCCCAACATTTCAAAGAACGTATGGTGACGTGCGGTATAGCCGACGTTATCGAGGTCGTTGTGCTTGCCGCCTGCGCGAACGCATTTTTGGCTTGAGGTTGCACGGACGTAATCGCGTGGGTCAAGACCCAGAAAAGTGTCTTTAAATTGATTCATGCCCGCATTGGTAAAGAGCAATGTCGGATCATTGGTTGGAATCAGGCTACTTGAGGCGACGCGAGTGTGCCCTTTGCTTTCAAAAAAGCGTAAAAAATCTTCACGAATGTCAGCGGCGGTGCGGATTTGCGGCTTGGCTGTCATGGGTGAGACTCCTTGGCTGGCTGCGAAAAAATAGGGTTAAATTAAAAGCGTCATAGTATAGCGGATTTTTTGCTATAGACTTAGAGAGAGTTGAAAATTTATCTCTGAATAACAGGTTTATTTTCTACTGATTTTGAGTAGCGTCCGTGAGTGTTAACTGTGACTCATTTTAAAGAAAACGCCCTAAATGATCAGCTGTCGGCAACGTGCATTGATCATAACGTCCAAAAATTTTATAACGATTTAATGCGACACGATCATAAAGCCAGTCGCGAATCGGTCGAGGTAGAATCCAAAAGACAGCAAGGAGTTTATATGGGAGTGGAAAATGTGAGATTGCCTTTAAAAATGCACTACTTTTTACATAAAGCTGACCCTTTTCAATATAAACCATCGTGTCGAAGTGATCGGTTGGTAAGTTGAAGTGACGCAATATTTGCTGTCCCTGATCTGACTGCACGGTCGCCAGTTTAAATAGTTGTTTTTTATCAGTATGAATGACAAAACGACTCCAACCATTGCAGAGCTTACAAACACCATCAAATAGGATCACTCGGTCTAAGGTTCTAACATTGATTGGTTGCGAAATGTTCATGGTTAAACCTCAAATGGCCTACTGATACCGTTGTAAAGAACTGATTGCTTAATATTAAACCCTTGTACAGCAATACTGAAATCTTCCAGACTCATGAGAGCCATAGCGTGCATCGCACCACGATTTTTGAGTTGTCTTTGAGCCATTTTCTGAGCTAATACCAAAGCTGGGATTGTTGGGATAAGCGGGCCGTGATTTTCTAGCGCAACTAAATCCCAGCGTATTGTTAAGGGCTGATTGTGATGATCTTTGCCAGACAAGATCATGAACATCCCGCCATTTTGACTGCCGAATTTTAAAAACCGTTCACTTAACCAGATGATCGGTTTGGTAAAACGTGCCAAATTTGAAATCAGTCCCATACGAACAAACCATGACAAACCCCACAATCCAACATGCAAAATTCCCAGTTCCAAACCAGCATAGAATCTTTGTGTTTTCAAAGTAGGGTAGGCTTTTTGAAAGAGTGCTAAATCGGGAATATCGCAATTCGCAAGCCAACGATTCCCAAGTGGTTTGCCAAAGCTTGTTTTATGCAGGTTTTGCCAACCGATGACGGATTGCATTTTTCCATTCACTAATGTTGTAAATGACTTTCCTGTATAGCTCAAAATTGCACGAACGGTTGCTTCGCCGCGATCAGTTTGATTGCCCGGTGAAATGGCATATTCAATGGCTTCAAGCGACTGAAAGTGATGTATGAAATGTTGAATCACGGCGGAGGAGAGTGCTGGAACTGTACTGGCACCTGTAATCGCTAAAACGCCTTTTTCTTTTGCTAGAGCATCTAATTGATGAAAGTCTTGGACAAAGCGACGTGCATCGGCAAGATCAATATAATGAATACCTGCATTGATGCAGCTTTTGGCGACGTGATAATCCTGACCTTGAAATGGCCCTGATGTATGGATCACTAAATCAGGAGAAATCGCAGTCAGTTGTTCGCTTAAATTAGGGTCATGGACATCTAGAACTGTTGAGTCAACTGGAATCGTTGCATGTTGAAGATTCGTTTGAATAAATTGCAGTGCTTTGACTTTTGAACGACCAGCAAGTGTTAAGTGAATATTAGTTGTCGTCGAGAGTAAACGACTTAATATTCCGCCAAAATTGCCATAACCGCCTAAAATTAAAATATGCATTTATCTATTCCAGCTTAACTGACTTCGCCATAAACGATGACAGAGAAACCAAAAAAGCAGGACGACGCTCGCATTCAAAAAAGCTGCTAAATAAATGCCTTGTGTGATGCACATCGTTGCATCTAATGGTGCCCAAACAAGCAATGCCAATATTAATCGTTGATAAGTGCGTTTATTGGGTTGTTCTGCAAAGTAATCGACACTGATACGGCATAAGACGCCCCAACTTGCGATGGTCGGGCCGAGAATGCAAATCCAAAAAATGGTTTGCTGAGGATTGCTAATAGGCGTATCACCATAAATTAATTTAAGTAAAACAGGGTGAAAGGAGGGTATCCATAAGAGGAGTGCAAGGCATAAACCGCCGATCACATGCAGATTAGCAATCCATCTTAATCCGAGTAAAGTTCTTGGGATTCTGGTCATTATTATCACCATTCTTGTTATTTGCTGATTGAGACTAACACAGCTATGAATTTGATCATAATCAGTGCAAATAAGTGTACTGAATCGTCACATTTCAATGATGCATTTGGCGTTAAACTTCTCATCATGTTTTTATGTAGATTGCTTTCATGACACAACAAAAACAATGGGATGAAAAGCAAATTCAATTCGTCGCGGCTATGCAGCGCTATGAAGGTGGCTGGGCTTATCTTTTTTTCAATAAAGTCGTGGCTTGGCTCAATATTTCACTGCAAATATTTCTAGTGATCTTAGCTGTGCGTTTGGACATTGGATTAGGTTGGCATATTTTTGCCGTGGTGATTGCGTTTGTGTTGGCAGATTTGGTCAGCGGTTTGGTTCATTTATATATGGATCATAATGATCATTACGCTTCGGTCGTCGGGCCGTTTATTGCGGCATTTCATCTTCATCATGATACGCCGCGATATACCGATCGTGGGCTGATTCATGTCTATGTCGATGAATCCGGCTCTAAGCAGTGGTTAGTGGTTTTCTTAATTTTATTTACCTATCTATTTTTGTTTACTGCGACATCGCCTTTGCTGTTGTGCATCGGGGCCTATTTTGCGGTCTTTTCTTCGCTTTCAGAGTTGTCACATTATCTCTGTCATAACAGCAGTGCTAAGGCTGTACGCCTATTGCAGCGCTTGTGGATTTTGCTACCGAAGAAACATCACATGCAACATCACCGCGTTGATAATGTGAATTATGCGTTTCTCAACGGCATGAGTGATCCGCTGATCAATTGGATTGCACGGAATTTTTATCGTGGTTATCGGTCAGGAACTGAGCTACATACTGCATTGTATCAACATAATCGTCAGGCAAGCCATGCGCCATTGGAGCGTTAATTGAACACTCTTTGTGTAAGCACTTATTTTTCTATTTCGCGCTTATTCTCAGTACAAAGCGTGGGTTGATTTGCCGTTTATCTATTACCCTATATTGAATTCAAAAAATTCTTGATTGTTGGCTTCATTTTGTTTAATGATCAAAAGGCTAGCATTGCTCGATAAAAAATAAAAGGAGGGTATCGTCACCGCGTCAATTAAAACGTAGTTGGAAGGTAATCCAGAATAATACGACAAGGATAAGATAAGTATGCAATCATCCAAAGGAACAACCACAACATCTTTGTGGTCAAAAGTTGCAGTGATTACCGATTTATTCGCTTTCCCACTCAGAACATCACATTATCTTGAGTTGGTCAATCCATTGTGGTCAACACACAAATTACAGGCTCGCATTGAGCGTGTATGGGATGAAACCAAAGATGCTCGTACGATTACCCTGAAACCCGGTCTGAATTGGCGTGGTCATCGAGCAGGACAACATGTTCGTGTCGGTATTCCTGTCGATGGAATGCATTACACCCGAACCTATACGATCTCATCTGCGCCTGAACGTGAAGAAGATGACGGCTGTTTCACCATTACGGTGAAGGCGATTGCTGATGGACGCATTTCACGTCATATTGTGCGGAACCTCAAAGTTGGAGATTACTTACCGATTGGTTTACCGCAAGGTGATTTCTATCTCCCGGATGCACAACCTGT
>CAYJUB010000141.1:1346-6044 GCA_964373145.1 uncultured Moraxellaceae bacterium | reverse complement strand
CAATCGAATCATCGCCTTTAAACTGCAAGGGCAACACACCCATACCGACCAAATTTGAACGATGAATTCGTTCAAAACTACGGGCAATGACGGCTTTGACGCCGAGCAGTTGCGTGCCTTTTGCAGCCCAATCGCGACTCGAACCTGTACCGTATTCTTCACCAGCAAAGACAATCGTCGGAACGCCTTTCTTAATGTAATTCATCGCTGCTTCATACACAGTCGTTTGCAAGTCGTTGTAGATGGTATAGCCGCCTTCAACCCTTGAGCCATCAGGGTTCAACGGCAACATCAGGTTTTTTACCCTCACATTGGCAAATGTGCCGCGAATCATGATGTCGTGATTACCGCGACGAGAACCATAGGTATTGAAGTCGGGAAGATGTACACCATGCTCAGTGAGATAAGAACCCGCTGGCGTCGTCACACGGAATGAGCCTGCTGGTGAAATATGGTCTGTCGTCACTGAATCGCCCAATATCAGCAAGGCTTTCGCTTTTTTGATTTCTTGAACAGGACTTGGCGTCATGCTGAAATTTTCAAAGAAGGGCGGTTTGGCAATGTAGGTCGATTTCGGCCATGTATAGACGTCGCCATGCGCACTTTGAATGTTATTCCACAGGTCATTGTCTTTGGTGAAGTCGGAGTATTTTTCTCGGTACACGTCAGGATTTTGGGCAAATTTCAGTAAGGTTTTAATTTCGTCATCGCTAGGCCAAATGTCTTTGAGATAGACAGGCTGTCCGTCATTACTTGTGCCTAGTGGTTCTGTCGTCAAATCAATATTGACCCGCCCCGCAAGCGCAAAGGCCACCACAAGTGGCGGTGATGCAAGGAAGTTCGCCCGAATGTTTGGATGAATTCGCGCTTCAAAGTTACGATTTCCAGATAAGACTGCCGCAGCAACAATATCTTTTTCTACAATCGCGTCATTAAATTCCGCAGCTAAATCGCCTGCATTACCAATACACGTCGTACAACCAAACGCAGCAACATTGAAACCAAGTCGATCTAAATAAGTCTGCAAACCAGCCGCAGCCAAATATTCAGGCACCACCCTCGAACCAGGACCAAAAGAAGTTTTCACCCGAGGATGAACGGTTAAGCCTTTTTCCACGGCTTTCTTCGCCAGCAATCCTGCACCAATCAGTACACTTGGATTTGACGTGTTCGTACACGAAGTAATTGCGGCAATGAGCACATCACCATGTCCCAGATCGAGAAAGTCAGACTCGCTCGGCATGGGTGGGATGAGGACATCGGTAGTCGGACGGTTAGCAATCATGTCCGCTTCGCCACGGACAATGTTTCCTAAATATTCTGATTTATGTGGGACTTGCGCATCTTCGTTATAGGTGCGTTTAGTGACATAACGTTTATGTAGATCGCCAGCGCTTTTATTGAAACCATTATCTAATAGAGACGCACTGAACAAATGGTCGAAGCTTTCCGCCATTTTTGGCAGTTCAATCCGATCTTGCGGCCGCTTTGGCCCAGCGAGAGACGGTACGATGGTATTTAAATCTAAGCTTAGATTTTCGCTGTACGCCAAGTCCCCTGCATTCGGAATGCCAAACAAATTCTGCGCTTTGAAATACGTTTCAAACGCATCAATGTCTTCCTCTCGACGACCCGTGCCGCGCATGTAATCCACGGTGACCTGATCAACAGGGAAGAATCCCATGGTCGCACCATATTCAGGTGCCATATTGGCAATCGTCGCGCGATCAGTGAGTGATAATGACGCCGTGCCTTCGCCAATAAACTCGACGAATTTTCCCACCACTTTTGCCTTACGCAGCATTTCGGTAATCGTGAGCACCAGATCGGTTGCCGTAACGCCTTCGCGCAATTTGCCTTTTAACTCGACACCCACCACATCAGGCGTGAGGAAGTAGACGGGTTGTCCGAGCATGCCTGCTTCGGCTTCAATTCCACCCACACCCCAACCGACGACACCCACAGCATTGATCATCGTGGTATGTGAGTCGGTTCCAACCAGTGTGTCTGGAAAGAGCACGCCGTCTTTGTGCTGGACGCCGCGGAACAGGTATTCGAGATTGACTTGATGGACGATCCCAAATCCAGGGGGAACGACTTTGAAGGTATCAAACGCTTGCATGCCCCATTTCATAAACTGGTAACGTTCGTTATTGCGCTGGAATTCGAGTTCCATATTTTTACGTAACGCATCAGGGGTGGCGTAAAAATCCACTTGCACAGAGTGATCGACCACCAAATCTACAGGCACGAGAGGTTCAATCGATTTCGGATTTTTACCCATTTGTGCGGCGACATTACGCATTGCTGCCAAGTCGGCAAGCAGGGGCACACCGGTAAAATCTTGTAAAACGACACGCGCGACGACAAATGGAATTTCATCGACGCGATTGGTATTCGGTTGCCAATTGGCGAGCTGCCTGACGTGTTCTAGGGTAATTTTTTTGCCATCGACATTTCGGAGTACCGCTTCGAGCACGATGCGGATGGAGACTGGGAGTTTGGAAATTGGCCCGACCCCAGCAGTTTCTAGTGCAGGCAATGAATATATTTTTCTGGTTTCGCCATTTTTGAGGCTAATGGTCTGCAGGCTATTGTGCAGATTATGTTGGTTTTGTTGTGACATGATGACCTCGGTGTAAGCTGATAAAGAACAGGCGTGACACATTGGACTATCAATCGATTCGTCTATGGAGTCGTGAGATACAGCTTTATTCTACGCCTGATTTATGGCGACAGCGCAAGTCGGGAGAGATTGGATTGTTTTATTATGCAAATGAAAAAACAGAACGCTGTACGAGAGCGGCTTGATCTGTGCAAGATCGGGAGTCTGTTGTGGAGTGACTCAGTTGGTTATGTGAGCTGCCTATATGGATACGGACAGGCTGAATGAACTGCAGTGATCATGGAATATTTTATCGATCAGAATATTAACTCATCAATGAGGCTTGAAGGGGTGGTTGCACGTTCGTAGGCGTATATTCGATGCGATTACGACCCGACGCTTTAGCGCGATACATGGCTGCGTCTGCAAGTTCAATTAGCCCTTCCTCCGATAGATTATCCAACGGTTGTTCGGCGACACCGATGCTCACGGTGAAATGAACGTCTTCACAATCGAGGCTTTTAATCGTCGTGTTTTCAATGGCTGAGCGAATGCGTTCCGCAACGGCTAGAGCATCATCAGCACCAATTTCAAGCAATAAAATTGCAAACTCATCCCCGCCTAATCGGGCAACATAGTCGATTTGACGTGCCATTTTTCGGCAAATATTCGCCAAAGCACAGATGGCCGCATCACCCGTTGAATGACCATGGAAGTCATTAATGGATTTGAAATTATCGATATCTAAAACAATCAATGACACGGGATGCTGAAAACGTTGGCTGCGTTCGATTTCTCGGCGCACCATTGGCATAAAATGACGTCGATTACTCACGCCTGTGAGTGGGTCAGTATTGGAGGCAAATTCCAGAGCCGCTTCAGAGTCATACCGAAAACGGTAATTCAGCACAAAAGCATAGTGGGTCAGCATCATGGCAATAGCCGCAGGCCAAATCAACACTGCATATTGTGCATGCTCAAAGTTCTGCGCGAAGCCAATTAAAGCGAGGACATGTGGCAATCCTGCGAATAAGAACGTACTAAACATATTGACGCGGACAGAGAAGCCTTGAAACATGAGTAAGGGCAGGAATAGAAAAAAGACAAATCCGCCAATGCCATACACCATGCCCGTGTATAGTCGGTTCAAAATTGCGACGTAATTCACCAGTAATAACAAACCTGCCATCACCGATGTAAATTCGAGAAAACGGCGGTTTTTGATATGCGTAAATGCAATGGAGTAGACGATGAGTGATAGAAAAACCAGTCGTAAACCAATCGTATGCTGCGCGCCAATGGGGTCAGTCACGTAATCCCAAACCCAGTGCCAAGTGCCGATCATGGCCGCCATGAAGAACATGATTGCGCTAAATGTACGGTGATCTTCAAGTTTTTTATTGAGTAAGTCTTCAGGCTCTTTGAGGAACCTAAAAACATTCAAGTCCGTTTTTCGTATAGTCATTGAACCCCAGCACTCCAAAGCCACTTGTTTTTGGACAATTTTTATACTTTCTATCTTATAGGATTCGCAACGGTCGATTTACCCATTGCGAATCATCATTCACAATATAGCAGAGTTTTATAGCCCAGTATGCAGTGCGATAAATGCTTTAATTTTAGCCACATCTGTCGTCATCAGTGTCGATTGTTGTGGCAGCGCTTCAATGTTTTCAAAACCCGCAGGACGCTCAGCATCTCGTCCGAGTGCTTCTTGAATGGTTTCGTTGAACTTGGCTGCCAGAGCCGTTTCTAGCACGATCATCGGTACACCTTGTTCGATATGTTCAAGCGCAACTTTAATACCGTCCGCAGTATGCGTGTCGATGGTAATGCCGTAATTTTGCTCAACTTGACGAATGGTATTCAAGCGATCTGCATGCACCGATTTGCCTGATTGGAAGCCATATTGCGCCACGTTTTTGAACTCATCACCATCGCTACCCGCTTGCCCCGATAAGTCAAAACCACCTGTGGTTTCTACTTTATGGAACAGTGCCGCAACGCGATCTGCATCGCCACCCAACAAATCATGGATAAAGCGTTCGAAGTTCGATGCTTTGGAAATGTCCATCGATGGGCTGGTGGTAGAT
>CAYJUB010000141.1:0-1336 GCA_964373145.1 uncultured Moraxellaceae bacterium | reverse complement strand
CATTGGTGGCGACGACGAGTTTATCAATCGGCAGCCCCATCATACGGGCAATGTGACCCGCACAAATATTACCAAAATTACCAGAAGGTACGGTGAATGACACTTTTTGGGCATTGCTGGTGGTTGCGGCGAGGTAGCCACGGAAGTAATACACGACCTGCGCCACGACACGCGCCCAGTTGATTGAATTGACCGTGCCGATTTTTTGCGTGGTCTTGAATGCGTGATCATTCGACACAGCTTTGACCATATCCTGACAATCATCAAACACGCCTTCGACCGCGATATTGAAAATATTTGGATCTTGCAAGCTGAACATTTGTGCGGTTTGGAACGCGCTCATTTTTTTGTGTGGTGAAAGCATGAATACACGAATGCCGTGCTTACCACGCATGGCATATTCAGCGGCGCTACCTGTATCGCCTGACGTTGCACCAAAAATATTCAACTCTTCTTTTTGTTTATCGAGTGCATATTCAAACAAGTTGCCGAGCAACTGCATTGCCATATCTTTAAATGCGAGTGTTGGGCCGTTTGAGAGTGCTTGCAGAATCAGCTTACGACCCTCTTTGTCTTCAAGCGTGCGTAGTGGGGTAATTTGGCTTGCATCTTCGCCAGCGCGTGCATTGCGATAGACTTCGGCGGTGTACGTTTTATCAACGAGGACTTTTAAATCGGCATCGGGGATGTCAGTTGCGAACTTTCTGAGGACTTCAAACGCGAGTTCTGCGTAGGACAATGAACGCCATGCATTCAATTCGTCTGCCGTAACTTGCGGATAAGATTGCGGTAAATACAATCCGCCATCAGGTGCAAGACCCGCCAAGAGGATTTCTAGGAAGTTTTGTGCAGTGGCATGTCCACGAGTCGAGGCGTATTGCATAAGATATGATTTGAGTGTTGAAAATATTAGCTGATTATTGTCTCTATTATGGTGCGTTTAGTCGAGAAAAATTTGCTGGAATTGATCTTTTAAATTTTGCAGAGTTTGCTATGCATAGCGCAGGTGTGTGTATCCGCGGATTCGCATCTGCTAAAGGTGTTGGTCAAACACAGCTCGGTGCGAGCTTTCCATTAAGAGGGAAGTAGACCAAATTAAAATTATTTACAGAGCGCATTGCACCAGTTCATAGGGACATTATCTCAAGTCGACATACTTGAAATGACTGACTTCACGCTTTACCAGAAGTGGAAGAGCATGCGTGATCATGGATCAAACTATACGAAAAGCACGGACAACATCACCTTAAATCCACCCATAAAAAAAGGCCATCAGTAGATCAAGCCACTCTTAAAATTGGTTGATATTTTCCAGAGAGGGGCTTACATTGTACCT
>CAYJUB010000140.1:0-6098 GCA_964373145.1 uncultured Moraxellaceae bacterium | reverse complement strand
TATTTTAAATCAGCAGAATTTTGTTCAATGTGTGGTCCGAAGTTCTGTTCAATGAAAATTACTCAGAACGTGCGTGACTATGCAGCGAAACAACGTTTAAGCGAAACCGAAGCCGTGCAAAAAGGCATGGAAGAAATGTCTGCTGTGTATCACGAACAAGGTAGCCAGTTGTATAAAGAAGTTTAAGTATTGTTGTTCGACAAGTTTTTTACATTAGAATCGCATAACGGGTCGTTATGCGATTTTTTGTTTTTTAAAAGAATTTAAGCGGTCATCATTTATAAAAAAGGAGATCCAAATGAAATCTTTAGTAATAGTCATGTTGTCTATCCTATCGACTGCTTGTGCAGTCCATGCGACAAAAGCGCAGACAGAAAGTGCGCCTTTGAGTGCGTCAGCTATTAATCCCGAAAGTATTAAAAACCTAACCCCTTTTCCGAAAACACAAGATGGTTTTCAACGTTATGTGATTCATGTGCCCGCAAATGGCAATGATGAGACTTATCAAGTCGAATTGATTGCAGGGAAAACCGCGCAAGTAGACTGTAATATGCATCGTCTCAGTGGCAGCATTGCGGAAAAGGATCTGGCTGGCTGGGGCTACAACTATTATGAGTTTACGACGCAGGGTCAGGTGGCTTCCACTAGGATGGCTTGCCCAGATCGTCCAAAATCAGAAAAATTCATCACAGGTGCAACCAAACTTGTGCGCTATAACAGCCGTTTGCCCATCGTGGTTTTTGTGCCGAATGGTTATGAACTGAAATATCGACTCTGGAAAGCGCAGGACATTCAGATCGCTCCAGTCAATTAAAGGTAATGGTAAGAGTGAGAGTATTGGCGCGGATTTAGGACAGACACGTAGGTCTGTCCCTACAGGGCGAGAATGAACACATATTGACAATGTATGTTGTCAATATGTATAACATGCGAAGTTTATTTCCCTAATACTGCTCTGGAGCACGACAACATGTCGAATACGCGCGTACTGATCACTGGTGCAAATACAGGCATTGGTTTTGCGACCGCCCAAAAATTGGTGCAGGGTGGTGCTGATCTCATTCTGGCATGTCGTAATCCAGCGAAAGCGTCCGAAGCACAGGCCAAGTTGCAAGCCCTCGGCGGCACAGGTTCGGTGGATGTCATTGAATTGGATTTGAATAGTTTGGCGTCTGTTAAAGCGGCAGCCGAACTGGTCAAAGAAAAATATGGTTCAATAGATGTATTGATCAATAACGCGGGTCTTTTTGGTGAAGCGTTATATCAAACCGAAGAAGGCTATGAGCAGCAATTTGGTGTGAACTATTTGGCGCCATTCTTATTCACTCAATTGTTATTACCTGCATTGCAACAGGCGAAAGCAGGGCGGATTATTCATCTGGCATCCGTGATGCATTGGCTGGGCAGCATTAAACCAGAAACGTTCCGTCAGACCTCGGGTTCGTATCGAGCGGTTGCTGCATATGGTCAATCAAAACTTGCCAATCTGTTGTTTAGCCATGCTTTGGCTCGTCAATTAGAAGGGACGAGTGTGACCAGTAATGCGCTGCACCCCGGCGGTGTTGATTCTGACATCTATCGTGATTTGCCAAAGTTGCAATATGCCGTGATGAAGCCATTTTTGATTCCAACTAGTCGTCCAGCCAACTTGATTGCCAAGATGGCGGTGAGTGAGGAATGGGCGACACGTAATGGTCAATACGTCAGCGCACACATGCCGAATTGGCAATCGTCGAGTGCGAAAAATTCCAAGCTCGCCGATCAGCTTTATCTACAGTCGATGGATATGATTCGAGAGTATTTATAATGAGTGATCTTCGCCGCTTCATATGAGCGGCGTTTTTATGTGTGCGATTGGAGTTGTTTGTCAAAATAATTGTATTTGTGTCATATGATTGTTTTTATATTAGCCGTAGTATCGCAGTATGATTTGAACCGATATCCAAAAACGATTAACGCATCAATATAAGGAATTCGATATGACCACCATCAATCCAAAAGCACCCGTATTGATTACTGGTGCCAGTGGTTATGTTGCAGGATGGATTGTTAAAAAACTGCTTGAGACAGGGCATACCGTGCACGCCACAGTGCGCGATCCTGCCAAAACTAAAAGCGTGGCTCATTTACAAAAAATTGCCGACAACAGTACGGGGACATTGAAACTGTTCAAAGCAGATTTGTTAGATGAAGGTGCATTTGACGAAGCGATGGTCGGCTGTGAGCTCGTTATTCATACGGCTTCACCATTCATTATCAGTGGTTTTAAAGACGCGCACGAAGCGCTTGTGCGTCCTGCGTTGGATGGTACGCGTAATGTGTTTGCGTCCGTTGAGCGCACGCCGAGTGTAAAACGTGTCGTGCTGACGTCGAGCGTTGCTGCGACTTATGGCGATAACGTTGATGGACTTAAAGTGCCGAACGGGACGTTCAATGAAACGCATTGGAATACCAGTAGTACCGTCGACCACCAACCCTATTATTATTCAAAAACCGTGGCAGAGCGCGAAGCGTGGAAACTTCATGCAGAGCAAAGCCAGTCAAATCGCTGGGATTTGGTGTGTGTGAATCCTGGTTTGGTGGTTGGCCCTGCGCTGACAACCAATAGTATTTCTGCCAGCATCACCACCTTGCAGCAATTTGGTGACGGCACCATGCGTTTTGGCGCACCGCATATTTGGAATGGCTTAGTTGATGTGCGTGATGTGGCGGATGCCCATGTGCGTGCGGGCTTTACGCCTGAAGCCAATGGTCGCTACATCATTTGCGGCGACACCCTAAGCCTGCTGCAAATGGGTTCAGCATTGCGCCAACAATTCGGCTCGAAGTATCCGTTCCCATTGGTTCCAGCGCCGAAATTAGCATTCTGGGCAATCGCACCATTGTTTGGTATGACCCGAGATTATGTGTCGCGTAATGTCGGTTATAAGATAGGTTTTGATAATAGCCGCAGTCAGCGCGATCTTAAAATTGAATATCGTGATGTGCGCTGTGCGATCTGTGAGCATTTCCAACAACTGTTGGATGACGGTTTGATTAAGAAGAAAAAGGCTTAATTGAACTAGCGTCTATTGATGTTTGACAGAAGAGGATTGTAGTAGGGGCAGACCTGTGTGTCTGCCCTAGAAAGCGGGCGAACACTTAGGTTCGCCCCTACAAAATCAATGCGCATAAAAAAAGACGATCAATTCGTCTTTTTTTACATCTAAACACAACAAATCAATTACTCAGATTGAGCCACCACAAGCGCATCAATGCCACTATCTTGCAATTGACGTTGCGCTCTTAATGCTTCGTTTTTGCTGTTAAATGGCCCCGACACCACGCGATACCACTCGATACCATCGCTGGTGGTATGACGGACATCAGCAGGCAAGCCCGCTAACAGTACGGAGGCGCGTTGCTTGTCGGCTTCATCCGCAGATTGGAAGCTATTGACTTGCAACATATAGTGCTGTGAAGGTTTGGCTTTCGGTGCTTCAGTGGTCTCGCTGTCGCTATCTGAGGAATCCGAACTGTTGCTTTCAACGATAGCCGCAGTGACGTCATCAGGCACAACGTCGGGCACGGTTTGAGTCGGCACTGGCGTCACTTGCTGTTTTGGCAGCAGGTCATAAAACTGGAAGTCCGCTGCCTTCTTTTCATCCGTTGCGTTGTCGTCTGTTGTGGACGTTGAACTGGCCGAAGTTGGCGTACCATGCGGAGTTGGTTGCCAGGGTTGCCATAAATACAATAAAACAAGGCAACTCAATCCGAAAATAATCCCAAAAATCGTCCATAACCAAGTCGGTACGAGCGGACCCTTGCGTGCAGGTGCTGCTGTAGGTCGCTTTGTTGCTCCTCGAGGTTTATTGACAAACACAATGACTTCCTTATTTTGATCTGGTCAATATGGACTATTTTGCCATGATTTACGTTATTGGTTACATTGAAACGGGTGCAGAAACACCCAGCAGCAATAAACCATTATGAATGACTTGGCGCACCGACACGCTGAGCAACAAACGCGCTTGCATCAGTTCAGCATCATCGCTAATCACCTTGTGTTCGTTATACCAGCCGTGGAACAAGGATGCTAACTCTTTTAGGTAATTACCCAATTGATGCGGTTCATGTTGATTGGCAGAGTTGTTCAATACTTCTGGGTACGCAGCAAGCTTTGCCAATAGTTCAGCTTCAACGGTTTCAACCAAACGTCCAGCCGCTGCACGACCTACTTTTGCATCAAACGTCTGACCTAAACTGGTGACTTTCTCTAACATACGATGGGTGCGGGCATGGGCGTATTGAATGTAATACACCGCGTTGTCTTTGCTTTGTGAAACCGCTAAATCCAAATCGAAATCAATATGTTGTGCGCTCTTACGCATGACATAGTAAAAACGCGCCGCATCATTGCCGACTTCTTGACGCAACTCACGCAAGGTCACAAAAGAACCTGAACGCGAAGACATTTGTACTGCGACGCCACTGCGCCATAAGCTGACAAACTGGACTAATAATACAGTCAGTTTCTTCGGATCATAACCAAGTGCACTGATCGCAGCTTTTACGCGCGCGATATAGCCGTGATGGTCTGCGCCCCAAATATCGACGATCTGGTCAAAACCACGTTGATATTTATTCAAATGGTAAGCAATGTCCGCAGCAAAATAAGTGGTTAAGCCATTTTTACGCTGAACCACACGATCTTTTTCATCACCAAAATCGGTTGAACGGAACCAGATGTTGCCATCTTTTTCGTAGAGGAAACCTTTGTCTTGCAAGATCGCTAAGGCTTCGGTGATTTTGTCTTTTAAGGTCGCTTCACTAAACCATTGATCGAAACGCACGCCGAATTCACCGAGGTCATCTTTAATGTCATCGAGAATTTCATTCAACGCTTGTTGATGGAAAACTGCATAGCCTTCCGCGCCGAGCAGTTTTTGTGAATTCAGAATGAGGCCGTCGATATGCTTTTCTTTATCGCCTGACAATACAGTTGGATTGCCTTCGTTGTCTTTTTCGCCATAGACCACATCGGCTGGCACATCGAGGAACACATCCGCCGCCGCTCGTTCAAATACTTTGCCATGCGCGTCTAAAATGTTTTGCGCGATATCAAATACATAGTCGCCTTTATAGGCGTTTTGCGGGAAAGTCAGTGTTTGTCCGCAACGTTCTAAGTAGCGCAGATAGGTACTGGTGGCCAAAATATCCATTTGGCGACCAGCGTCATTGACATAGTATTCACGTTGAACGTCGTAGCCAGTCGCTTCCAGCAAGCGCGCAACGGTCATGCCGTAAGCTGCGCCGCGACCATGCCCCACGTGGAGTGAGCTGGTTGGATTGGCGGAAACGAATTCGACTTGGACTTTTTTGCCTGCATTCAGTTTGTTTTCACCAAACAGATCGGCATCGGTTGCGATTTGATCAAGGATGGCAAAGCGCTGGTCGTCATTTAAGAAGAAGTTAATGAATCCAGGGCCTGCGATTTCCACTTTCAGAATGTCATCGTGTGCTGGCAGTGCGCCGACAATTTTTTCTGCGAGATCACGTGGTTTTGCACCTGCTGCTTTTGCAGCGAGCATGGCGATATTGGATGCGAAGTCACCGTGGTTGCGATCTTTGGTGCGACTTAGGCTGCTTTTGTCTTGCCAATCAGCGGGCAAAGTCCCGTCAGTTTTGAGTTGGGTGATAGCGATTTCAAGGGCAGACTGGATAGCAGAATTCATGGCGATAGCTTAAGGATGCGGCAAAACGAGTAATATAGCAGAGCACGCCTGTACAACAAATGCTTATTGGTCGTTTTTGTTAGACAAGTTCGTGAAGGTGACTGTTATATAGAGAGAGTCTTTGATAGATTGTATGAAGTGCTTCAAGATATTTTACCCGAACAAAACAAATAGCCGTATTTTTTTTACGGATAACTAGGTAGACTGCTAATTTGTAGAATGCTTGCTGCGTTGGTTCGCATTAGGAGGATGTATGTTGCAGCGTTTTGAGGTGAGAAATTTTAAAAAATTTAAAGATACGCTTGTATTAGATCTTACCTCTGCTAACTATACATTTAATCCAGAGTGTACCGAGCAGGGTCTTGTTAAGACTGCTCTCATCTA
>CAYJUB010000139.1:428-6106 GCA_964373145.1 uncultured Moraxellaceae bacterium | reverse complement strand
GTGCAGTGAATGAACTTGGTGTTTTTGCCATGACTGATCGCGGATTGCGTGAAGTTTCCAATCCTTCCGCAATCTTTCTTAGTCGTTACGATGAAGCAATTCCTGGCAGCATTGTGATGATTAGTCGTGAAGGCACGCGACCGTTATTAGTCGAAGTTCAAGCATTGGTGGATGACACGCAAGGTTCGCCGCGCCGCGTCGCATTAGGTCTTGATCAGAATCGCCTCGCCATGCTGCTAGCAGTCATGCATCGTCACGGCGGCATTCATACCAATGGACAAGATGTGTTCGTCAATGTCGTCGGCGGGATCAAAGTCATGGAAACTGGTTCAGACCTTGCAGTACTGCTCGCAGTGGCCTCTAGTATTAAAGCCAAGGCATTACCACAAGAACTGGTCGTCTTCGGTGAAGTCGGTTTGTCAGGTGAAATTCGCCCTGTGCCGAACGGACAAGAAAGACTGCGCGAAGCCGTAAAACATGGTTTCAAAAAAGCCATCGTCCCGCGTGGCAATGCGCCGAAACAAGCGATTGAAGGCATGGAAATTATCAGCGTCGGGCGTTTGCACGAGGCTCTCTCTGCAGCATTTGATTTAAGTATTTGAATAAACCAAACGCTATGAAATAGCTCATTCAGTCTTTGTGGTTATCGAGCTATGATTTCAAAAAATAGCTCGATAACCACATCACAACGATACTGATCACCGACCTGTGGTAGCTTTACTCATGTTCCTTTTGTTAATCAAGTCTCATTTTTATTGTATTCATACTGGATAATAACTGAGCAGCACCAACAATGTTTTCTTAAATTCGATTTATTCAAAACCGCATCACTTTTCAGGAAAATGATGAACATAAACTTCAAATCACGCATCGCCATTTCGTCACTCATGATGGCAACGCTTGTTTTATCCCCGTTGGCAGAAGCCAAACGTATGGGTAGTGGCAGCAGTAAAGGCATGAGCCGTTCGAACTCTTCCAACTCATATGGCAACAATTCCAACAGTGCCCCTGCTCGTCCATCCACGCCACAACAAGCACCACAAAAAAGTGGTCCAGGTTGGGGTGGCGTAGCCGCTGGGGTTGCAGGTGGTGCATTGGTTGGTTCTATGCTGGCTAATTCAGGTTCAGCGAATGCAAATCCAGCATCTGCTGTTCAACCAACGACTGCTCCTGCAACGCAACCAGCAGAAAAGAGTTTTCCATGGTTTTGGCTAATCCTCCTGGCTGGTGCTGGTTTCTTCGTTTATCGTCGTTTTGCGTCAAAAAAAAATACTTTAGCAACTAATACAGCCGCGCCAAGTCCATTTGGTTTTGGCAATAACAACGCTCAAGCTCAACCCACAGGCGCTAACACCAATATTTTTGGTCAGCCTGTTGGTGGTTCAATTTCATCAAATGCTGGGTTCGGTGCAGCGACTCCATTTACCAACAATGGCCAAGTACTACCTGACGGCACCACACATGCAGCTTTTCTGCGTCAAGCACGCGCAACCTTCCTACACATGCAAACCATGAATAGTGCAAGCAATTTGGAAGAACTCCGTCGATACTTTACACCGGATATGTTTAACGCTGTTCAGTCAGATATCGCAAGCAATCACGATACCGCTGAGTTTCCAACATTGAATGCTCAGATCGTAGAAAGTGCACAAGAAAATGGCCAATACGTCACCAGTGTTCGTTATAGCGGCACGGTAAGTGAAGACCTGAACTCCGCACCTACACCGTTTAGTGAAACATGGCACTTTGTGCAACAAATCGGTAGCACAGACCGCAAATGGCTTGTTGCAGGCATTCAACAAGGTTAAATCCGAGTGAATGATTAAGATCGTTTTTCCAAAGGCCTTCGTTGAGATTTTTTCTAGGCGAAGGCTTTTTTTATTCCAGCTCGAATCGTAAAAATAGCTCATTGAGCCTGTCGAAATGTGCGGTGTGCGATTTAATCTACGCACTTCGACAAGCTCAGTGAACTGATGTTATTTGAAAATCCACATAGACCCACGCTTGAAAACACCATATCCAACCCCACTCTATAACCATCTCAAATTTTGTCTTGTCGATGATTTTTCTGAGAGCTTGCACGCTGCAATATCAATGAAATCAAAAAACAAGACGTTTACGTCAACAACATAAGAGGTCGATCAATGACTACTGCAACTGAAAATACAGCCGAAAAATCAACAAACAAAAGCTATAGCTTCCAAGCCGAAGTCGCACAATTGCTCCATTTGGTCACGCATTCACTGTATTCAAATCCAGAAATTTTCTTGCGCGAATTGGTTTCCAACGCATCAGACGCATGTGACAAATTGCGTTTTGAAGGCATTAACAATGCGGCACTGTTTGAAGATGCGCCGAACCTATCTGTTCGCGTTGCGTTTGATAAAGAAGCCAAGACCATTACCATCACCGACAATGGCATTGGCTTAAGCCAACAAGAAGCGATTGATAACTTGGGTACGATTGCAAAAAGCGGTACGCGCGACTTCGTTAGCAAATTGAGTGGCGATCAAAAATCTGATGCGCAATTAATTGGTCAATTCGGTGTTGGTTTCTATTCAGGTTTTATCGTTGCCGATAAAATTACCGTTGAATCACGTCGTGCGGGCGAGCCTGTGACTGAAGGCGTACGTTGGACAAGTGGTGGCACAGGCGACTTCGATGTAGAAACGATTGAACGCACAGCACGCGGTACCAGCATTATTCTGCATTTGCGTGATGATGCTTTGGATTATCTGAACGGCTATAAACTCAAGAATATTATCAATAAATATTCTGATCACATCAGCCTGCCGATTCTCATGCAAAAAGAAATCTGGCAAGAAGCAGAAACTGAAGGCGAACCAGGTCAAATGGTCATGACCGATGAATGGGAAACCATTAACTCTGCCAGTGCCTTGTGGTCACGTAGCAAAAAAGACATCACCGAAGAACAATACATCGAGTTCTACAAACAACTCAGCCGCGATCAAGAAGCACCACTCAGCTGGAGTCATAACCGTGTTGAAGGCAGCACTGAATACACCCAATTGCTCTACGTGCCTGCAAAAGCCGCACATGATCTATTTACACGCGAAGCCAAAACAGGCATCAAATTGTATGTAAAACGCGTCTTCATTATGGATGAAGCTGAAAGCTTGATGCCGATGTATTTGCGCTTTATCAAAGGCGTAATCGACAGTGCGGATTTGCCACTCAACGTCAGCCGTGAATTGCTGCAAGAAAGCCGTGATGTGAAAGCCATTCGTGAAGGTAATACACGCCGTGTGTTATCAATGTTGGAAACGTTATCTTCGAGTACTGAAGCTGCTGATCAAGAAAAATACACCAAATTCTACACAGAATTCGGTTCAGTGATCAAAGAAGGCTTGGGCGAAGACTTTGCCAATAAAGACAAAATCGCCAAATTGCTCCGCTTCGCTTCAACCACGAGCGATGAAGTTAATGTTTCATTTGCAGACTACAAAGCACGCATGAAGCCTGAGCAAGATGCGATTTACTACATCACTGCGGATACCTTTGCTGCTGCGAAAAACAGCCCACAATTGGAACTGTTCAAGAAGAAAGGTATCGAAGTTCTGCTCATGACTGATCGCGTCGATGAATGGGCGCTCAACTTCTTGCAAGAGTTTGACGGCACATCACTGCAAAGTGTCGCTAAAGGCGCGGTTGACCTTGGCAAACTGCAAGATGAAGACGAGAAAAAAGCGGCTGAACAAGCAGCTGAAACCTTGAAGCCATTACTTGAGAAACTCGGCGCAACATTGAAAGACAAAGCCAAAGAAGTTCGCGTAACAACTCGTTTGGTGGATAGTCCAGCGTGTTTGGTGGGTGCTGATGGTGATATGTCGAGCCAGCTTGCGCGTATGCTCAAGCAAATGGGTCAAGAAATGCCAGAAATCAAACCAATCTTGGAAATCAACCCTGAACATGCGTTGGTTAAGAAACTCGAAGGTTCAATTCATTTCGATGATCTTGCCCATATCATTTTCGATCAAGCGTTGCTTGCTGAAGGTGGATTGCCAGAAGATCCAGCAGCTTATGTGAAGCGTGTGAGTGCCCTGCTCATCTAAACATTTTGGTTTAATTGTATTTTGAAAAAAGCCTTTCCAGAGTTTACGACTTTGGGAGGGCTTTTTTATTTGCCACGCTTAAAATTGATAAGACCATTTAATGGTGCTAATATGAGCACCATTAAAGATACCTTTGGAATAATTATGTCCAACTTAATATTGACTGAAATGACCGCCAGCGTATCAGAGTTGAAAAGAAATCCGATGGGTACCGTTGCCGCTGGTGAAGGCTTTCCAATTGCAATTCTCAATCGAAATGCACCTGCATTTTATTGCGTTCCAGCAAAGGCATATGAAGCACTCATGGAAAGACTCGACGACTTGGAACTCAATGCGTTAGCTGATGCCCGCAAAGATCAACCTGTAATTAAGGTTAATCTGAATGACCTTTGAGCTTGGATTTTTAGAAATTGCATTAAAAGAATGGAAGAAACTCGACAATCACACCCGAGAACAATTCAAAGCAAAATTATTAGAAAGACTAGAAAACCCACGTATCCCCTCTGCAAAGCTCAGTGGACACAAAGATCGCTATAAAATTAAATTACACAGCGTGGGCTATCGACTAGTCTATGAAGTGCGTGACAATGAGCTGATAGTCATCGTCATCGCTGTTGGTAAACGTGAACGTAATGCGGTATACAAAGTAGCTGATAAAAGATAGAAAATAAGCCGCCCCACATAAATAAGACAGGACTAACTCATGCTCAAGACAAATATAATGTGCCCTATTTTAGCTTCAAGCCTGCTGATACTCTCGACATGGTGTTCTGCTGAAAATACTATTTGGCCAGATTTATCAAAAACTTGCTTTGTGAAAAACAAACCCGCATCCGAAGAGGATGTAAAAAATGGTTGTGCAACTTTTGTGATTGAAAAAGGTGGGCAACTAATTGGTACTCCTATTAATATAGAAATTCCCCAATATGCTTTTCACGTTGATCAGGCAACTGGTAAGAAAACGCCTGTCGTGATTATTCAAGCAGAAGAGAACTCAAATATTAAAGCTGTAGGATATAAAGAAGTTGGAACATCAGCTTATGGCGCAGCTCTTTTAGAAGAAATAAAATTGCTAGGTTCAAAAAACCATCTATGCCTAAGCTCACTATTAAAATAAATAGTTCCCAAGTAGCCACCAGCTAAACGCGTCTTACCATCAATTCACTTAGGTATACTCAAAAGATATCAATCCCTTTCGATCAATTCAATCTTATAACCATCAGGATCTTCGACAAACGCAATCACAGTATTGCCATGTTTCATCGGGCCTGCCTCACGCACCACACGCCCGCCCCTTGCACGTATCTCATCACACGCCGCATACGCATTTGGCACAGCCAGCGCGATATGACCATAACCCGCACCTAAATCATAACTCGCCGTATCCCAATTATGCGTCAGCTCAAGCACCGTGTTTTTATCCTCAGTACCATACCCAAGAAAAGCCAACGTAAATCGACCTTCTGGATAATCGTTCTGACGCAGTAAGGTCATTCCAAGTACTTCAGTATAGAACTCAATTGAGCGCTTCAAATCACCGACCCGAAGCATTACATGTAATAATATCATTTCTAAAATCCCTTCTTCCAACTTCGATCAACTAAG
>CAYJUB010000139.1:0-418 GCA_964373145.1 uncultured Moraxellaceae bacterium | reverse complement strand
CGTACCTAAAAAGAATGTTGGATAGCCCACCGCGTCAACAACCGTACCAGAGTACCCACCTAAAACCTTAGGAATTAAAGTCATTAACGAACTGAAAATTGCATACTGTACTGCGGTAAAGGATACATTCGTCAGGCTGGATAGAAATGCCACAAAGGCAGCCCCAGCTAAACCCGAAGCTAAATTATCAGCAGTCACCGCCGCATACATCCACACCATATCGTGACCTGCATGAGCAAGACCGATAAAGATGAGATTGGTCAGCGACGATAAAATTGCACCTAACATCAATATCTTCATGACCGAGTAACGTTCTGCTAATAAGCCTCCAGCAAACCCACCAGCAATGGTCACAATGACACCGAAAGTCTTCACCGCTGTTGCAATTTCAGGCTTGGTAAAATCTAAATCCTGATAA
>CAYJUB010000138.1:3984-6120 GCA_964373145.1 uncultured Moraxellaceae bacterium | reverse complement strand
ATCACCGCAGCTTCAACTGCAACCAGTCCAATTACCTGTACTTATACCAATACCCCTATTCAAGCCGTAACCATCACTGGTCGCGTGTTTAATGATAATAGTGGGACAACTGGTTCTGCATCAGCAGCCTATAACGGCATACAAAATACAGGCGAGGTAGGTATACAAGGCAGTCAAGTCGCTCTCACTAACTGTTCATCGACAGTGATTGCAACGACGACTACAAATGGTGGAGGTGATTACACTTTTAGCATTCAACCTGCGTTATTACCAACTCCGAACTTCTGTGTAGTAGAAACAAATGTTTCAGGTTATACCTCAGTGAGTGGTACGTCTGGCTATACCCGTGCCACGGATACCATCACCATTAGCAATACTGGAGCGTCATCATATGCCAACCATAATTTTGGTGATGCACGCCTCGGCTTGATTCTTCTTGAAGATGGTCAACAAACCATTATTGCGGGAGCAGCAGCGGATTATCCACATCGTTTAAGTGCACAAAGTGTCTTAAGTGTTGATTCCTTGAGCGTAACCAATAATCAGCAACCTGCAAACAGCGCTGATCAGTTATGGCAAAACTTGGTGTATCGCGACAGCAACTGTAATGGCAAGGTTGATAGTGGTGAAACTTTATTGAGCACTACTCTCCCCTTAACAATGTTGCCTGGTCAAGATATTTGTTTGGTACAACGCGTCTATGCACCAAGCAATGCAAGTAATGGTGCGCAACATTTAGGCCAGCTACAAGCAAGCTTCTCTGTTGCTCTAAACACACCTACGCAGACCATCACAGGTCAAAGCAACCAACGCCAAGATACGACGTTGATTGCGGGTGCAGGTCTAAGCATGCAAAAAGGCGTTCGTACCGTGGCAAGTTGCCCATCAACAGGTGCTGATACTGCAAGCTTTAGTACTCAGAATCAGGCACAAAATGGTAACTTTTTGGAGTATGAAATTACTTATCGTAATAACAGCACCAAAAATCTAATCGATGTGAAGGTCAAAGACAGCGTACCCACTGGCACTCTATTCCAAAGTATGGAATGTACAGTCACGCCATCAATGATCTCTAGCTGTACACCGATTAACAGCAGTGCCACATTGGTGTGGCAAACTGTCGGTGTGCTACCGCCAAATCGTGAAGGAAAAGTAAGGTTCTGTGTACAAATTCCTTAAAATATTCACAAAGTACAAAGGTATCAACAGGTGTTTTATGTAACTGATCAGCCAAAAACGACTATTCGTCAGCAGGTTATTTATACTTGCATGTAGCTATAGTATTTCTATATGCAATCCAACATAATTGCAATTACCAAGACAAAGTGTGAACTGTGCAACATTATTTTAATGAAACATAAGTGAAAACGTTGTCGCGCTGAAGACTCCAAAAATGAAATGGTTTCATTATCTGGTTTCTTAGCACAAGGAGTAAACTGATGCGTGTTATGAGTTATCTTGTTAGCGCTGTTGTCGCTTTATCGCTGACTTCAGCAACAAATGTTGCACTGGCTAAAGCCAATGTTGCAAAAGAAGCTATTTCAATCGAATTGAGTGCTTACAAAGTACTTATCAATCAAAAAGGCGAAGTTTCTGTTACCTCAGTCACCCAAGCTAAGCCTAACGATGTGATTGAATACCGCGCGAAGTACACCAACAACACAACTAAACCAGTGAAGGGATTGTTAGCGACGCTACCGATTCCTGCCGATACCCAGTTTTTAGCAAAATCATCACCTGCTCAAGCGCAAGCCAGCACTGACGGTGTCAATTTTGCTGCGATGCCACTGAAACGCAAAGTAGGCACGCAAACCGTTAATATTCCACTGCCAGAATATCGTGCATTACGTTGGACTATTGCAGAAATTCCAGCGGGTCAGTCTGTCACTGTGACAGCACAAACCCGTGTAAACAGTTTGGCTGCCGCCGAAACCAAGTAATTTTTTTGATCTAACAAACTCACTGAACAGGGGCTTCACCAATGTCTAAACACACTTCTCTACCACGCCTAAATCAACTGGCCGCATCCATTGCGGTCGTTGTTGGCGGTCTGGCAATTATGCCAGCTGCATATGCTGCTGCACCAAGCGTAGGCACAAACATCAGTAACATTGCATCAGCAAGCTATACCGATGC
>CAYJUB010000138.1:0-3884 GCA_964373145.1 uncultured Moraxellaceae bacterium | reverse complement strand
AAGATGGTATCCCAGATAACAACACCAACTTGATCGGTACGACGATCAGCCTCGGTGCTAACGAGTCGGTAGGATTGGTTGTTGTAGGTACGACATCAAATGCAGCGTTGAATGGCAATACAGGTCTATTGCAAGTTTCTGCAACCAACGTATATAGCGCGACTGTTGCAGGTGGTGCAAACACAGCAACAACCGCAAACAATACTGACACCGTCAACATTGTGACTGGTGCTGTCATTGAAGTGACTAAATCAGCCAACGTATCAAATGTTAACCCAAGTGGTTCAGTTGCACAGCGTACTGTTGAATATACCTTGACCTATAAAAACAAAGGTAACTCAACTGCAAGTAACGTAACACTTGCTGACGTATTGCCAGCAAATGTCACTTACGTTCTAGGCTCAGGCGTTTGGAGTGGTTCAGCAACTGCACGTACTGATGGTTCAGGCGATGAAGTTGGTGCAGCATATGATTTCACAACAAACACTGTAAACTTTGTTTTAGGTTCAGTTGCAGCAAACACAACAGGTACATTGAAATTCAAAGTCGTTGTTGATGCAACAGCACCTGCTGGACAAATTGCTAACACCGCGAGCGTTGATCCAGATGGTGTGGGTGTAGGTCAACCAGCACAACCAACAAATACAGCGGTTGTTACTGTTAATTCAATTTCGTTAGGCACAATCAATGATAGCCAAACTGATACCTATGCTGATGCTGACAAAAATGCAACCCTAGCAAAAGATGACACTATCACTGCAACAACAAGCCAAGGTGTTGCTGTTAACTTCGGTAACAATGGTGGTGAACAGATTTGGGTTCACAACACGGGTAACGTCACTGAAACCTTTAATCTAGGTATCAATAAAGCTGATTTACCAGCAGGCAGCACTGTAGAACTCCTCAAAGCAGATGGCGTAACACCGCTGACTGATTCAAACGGTGACCCAGTTGTTGACACGGGTCCAATCGCTGCGGGTGGTTCACTACAAATTGTTGTTCGTGTCACATTGCCAAGCACCTATTCAGGTCCAGCAACTGTTGCTAATCCGTTAGATACGATTGTGACCATCACACCAGTCAACAACACTTCAGCAGTTGACACATTGAAACTCAGCATTACTGCAATCACTGCATCACGTGTTGATTTAAGTAATGGTGCTGGTGATGAAAACGGCATCAAAGATGATACGCCAAATGCGGGTGAAGGTGCTTATATCGCTGGTGACATCATTGATACCAAAACCACTGCCCCAGGTCAGCCAACCACGTTCCCGTTAGCGATCACTAACTTTGGAAGCAACCCTGATAACTTAAACATCAGTTCAGATCTTCCAACAGGCTGGACAGTAACTTACTTCACATCAAATGCGGCTGGTGTGTGTTCAACCAACCAAGTGACCAACACAGGTAACATTCTTCCTGGTGAAACTGCTTACTTATGTGCGCAGGTTACTCCACCAGCAAACTCAACACCTGCTGATAGCAAAGATGTTGTGTTTACAGTGACATCACTAGCTACAGGCTTGACTGACTCGATCAAAGATCGTGTCATTGTTAGTGAAGTACGTAACATTATCATTACGCCAGATCGTCAAGGTCAGGTAGCTCCTGGTGGCACCATTGTGTACACACACACATTGACCAATACAGGTAATGTCACTGAAGGCGTAGCGGGTACAAGCACACTACCATTCAGCATCGCACATACCGGCAGCCTCACTGGCGCAGTAACTTCTGTTTATGTTGATTTGAACAATAACGGTCTTGCTGATCCAACTGAACTCGTTACTGGTAATGATTTAACACCATTCTTGACAGGTACACCAGGTGGTGCGGGTCTACAACCAGGCGAAGCAGTAACCATTTTGGTTAAAGTTGAAGCACCTACTAACGCAACTGCGGGTCAAGAAGATAACTCAACCATCCTTGTTACCCCTACAGGTAGCATCAACGGTACTGCACCATCTGCTCCTGTTCAAGTTGTTGACAAAACAACTGTCAACGATGGTCAAGTGCGCTTAACCAAACAGCAAGCTGTTGCAGATTGTATCACTGGTGCGTTAACTGGTGCGTATAGCAATGCAACGCTACAAGCTAAACCAGGTACTTGTATCAGCTACCAAATTACCGCAGCGAACGATGGTAATGCATCAGTAAGCAACGTGGTAATTAGTGATGCGATCCCTGCATATACCCTGTTACAGACCCCACCAGCACCTGCGTTAACACCAGCTGCTAAAGGAACTGTGACTATCAACGGTACATCACTCTCAAGCACAACGTTTAGCTTGGCTCCACTAGAGTCAGTAAACATGAACTTTACGGTTAAAATCAACAACTAATCATTGTTGACTAACCATTAAGTGATACATATATAAGTGCCGAGAGTTTCTCGGCACTTATATCACCTAAAATTTAAAAAAGGTATATACAGCAGTGTTGCGACATACGAAAAATAACGCATGCCATCAAGCGACATTCCTTCTTTCCGCACTAGCGACATCGATAGTGTTGGCTCAGCAAGGATACGCTGCCGTTCCCGCCATTCCTGAAGCTGGCGTGGATATTACCAATACTGCGTATGCAGTGTTCTATAATCCTTTAGGTCAAAGAACCGATATTCAATCAAATACGGTGCAAGTTAATGTTGCTGCCTTATATTCAATCGCCTTAACAACACCACCAACTCAACAAGTGGAAGTGGGTTCACGGGTAATCTGGCTCAACACATTAACTAATACAAGTAATACTCGCGCAAATGTTCAAATCGATAAATTAAGTCTTAACGGCTTAAACAATATTCAAATCTATATTGATAGTAATAAAAACGGACAGTTTGATGCATCCGACGAATTATTGACTGGCGCTATTCAATTAGAGCGTCTGCAAAGCATCGACCTATGGGTTGTGGCTACGACCGATAATAACTTACAAAATAATCAACAATTAAATTTACCGATCAAAGCCAGCGTGGTTGAAAGCCCGTCGACTAGCGCTTCTGCGACTGATTCACTCATCGCCTATTTACCAAATATTATTATCCGTAAAAGTGTAGATCAAGAAACATTTACACCAGGTATTGGCAAAAACTACGATCTTAAATATACACTCAGCCTTGAAAATAAAGGCTCTAATCAAATTAGCCCGACCAGCGTTATGGTTGATGGTCAGACGCAATCACTGATCCTTATTGTCGACGGCTTACCAGCCAATACGACCTATCAATCTGCACAAACAAACAATCAAAATGCTGTTGTTTTGTTCCGTACAGGCAATAACAACTATACACGTCAACAACCTGCTGACAAGACGCTCATTAATGAAGTAATCATTGGCTACCCTACCATTGCTGCCGGTGCTACCGAACGTGTACAGCTCACGGTCAGAATGAATGACAACATTGCTCAGACCACCGTAAATAACACATTCCAACTCAAGTATAAAATCGCTACAGGTGAGACATCACTCACGTCCAACATCGCTAAAACTGTTGTTGGTGGCGATTCTCAAATTAGCAACAATAGCGGTAATTACAACAAAATTCTTGCTACAGGTACACTCAATAAACCGCTGTATATCTCTGCGGACAGTACTGTTTGTAATGCAAGTCGCTTACAAGCAGATCAAGTCAAAATTCGTATTCAGTCAACAATGACTGGAGATGTTGTTGAAGTAATTGGCACAGAAACCTCACCAAATAGTGGCGTATTTCACTATGAATTGCCGACGATCGAAAGTGCAACCGCAAACCCAAATGATAAAGTATTGCAAACAGTCAAACGGGATACAGTGCTCGTCAGTTTGGTAAGTTGTTTGGATCAAAACGGCACACCAACCACCCCTATTAGTAATGTAAACGCCAAAGTACTTATCGATCCTTA
>CAYJUB010000137.1:5064-6161 GCA_964373145.1 uncultured Moraxellaceae bacterium | reverse complement strand
GGCATGACTGCGCCAGTTGGATTACCTGGTGAACAGATAAAAACCAATTGGGTGTTTGCCCAAACGGATTCAGGAATGGCATCCCAATCACCAAGATAATTGTTCTCTGAAGTGCAATTAACAAAGTAGGGCGTTGCGCCAGCTAGAAAAGCTGCACCTTCATAAATCTGATAGAACGGATTTGGCATCACAACAAAGGGCTGTGTTTTGCCTTTTGCGGCTGGTTTCACCACGGCTTGTACAAAGGAAAAAATCGCTTCACGTGTGCCATTTACAGGTAAAACTTGTGTTTCTGGATTGAACTGTTGCAACTGATAACGCTTTGTTAGCCAGTCTGAAATCGCTTGTCTCAGTGATGGCAATCCTTTAGTCGTTGGATAGCTTGATAAATGTTTGAGATTATCCACCAGTGATTGTTTGACGAAATCAGGCGACTTATGACGCGGCTCACCGATCGACAACGCGATATTTTCAAGATCCTTCGGCGGGGTGATGTCGCTAAATAGACGCGCTAATTTTTCAAAAGGATAGGGATGTAAGCTGGCTAAATGTTCGTTCATAGTGGTACGTCGCTAATCTGTAAAAGTAAAATATATCTCATTCAATCCAAGTGATTAGCTTGGATTTTGTGCATCTAGTTCCTGCATGAGTAGTAAGCCGAGTTCGCCTGCGGCATCATTATCAAGCGGATTGCCGTTCGTGTCAGTGACAAAGAACACGTCTTCAGCACGTTCGCCTAACGTGGCGATACGGGCTGTTTTAATATTGATATTCTGTTTGGCAAAGAGTGCGCCGATTTGTGCCAGAAGCCCTGGACGATCCAGTGAGATCACTTCGACGACGTTGTATTGATGGACGACATCGAGTTTGATATTCACTTCACTGGGCACATTGAAATGACGCAACTGACGCGGAATGCGGCGTTGCGTTAGGTTTTGCGCTTTATTCGGCTGTGACAATACGTATTTTAGGCGAGCCGTGACTTCGTCGCGACGTGATTGATCCGTGAGCAAGGTACCATGACGATCCAACACGATGTAGGTGTCGAGCGAGAAGCCTGTTTTTGCTGTGATAATTCGCGCGTCTTGGACGTTCAA
>CAYJUB010000137.1:0-5054 GCA_964373145.1 uncultured Moraxellaceae bacterium | reverse complement strand
ATCCATTTGGTCAAACACAGCCACTGTGGCGGCAAATAGATTTGCCATGTCATGTGTATAAACGAAAATCTGCACGGCATCTTGATTCAGCTCAGCATGTTCACGCATTTGCACCAGCGGAGTTTCGTGACCATGCAGGAGAATCTCACTGGTATGCCAAGCCACTTCAGATGGACGCTCACGTAGGAAGTAATCATCGCCTAGTTCAGCCCAAATCGCTTCAATCGGATCTTGCGCAAATGCGCCCGCAAGTAAGTCGGATGCTTGCTGTTTGGTGTCATCAATCCACGATTGACGATCAATAGGATTGTCTAAACCGGAGCGCAATACGCGACGTGTTTGGTTATACAGTTGGCGCAAAAGCGATGCGCGCCATGTATTCCAAAGCGTCGGGTTGGTCGCGTTGATGTCTGCAACGGTCAATACAAACAGATAATTCAAATGCACCATGTCGCCGACTTTCTGCGCGAATTCAAGAATGATATCGGGATCGGAAATATCTTTCTTTTGTGCGGTCAGTGACATTAACAAATGGTTTTGGGTGAGCCAACTGACGATGTTCGCCTCACGTTGGGTCAAGCCATGCGCTAAGCAAAATACATTGGCATCTTCCGCACCCAGCTCGCTGTGATCGCCACCGCGACCTTTCGCAATGTCATGGAAGAGCGCTGCGAGGTAGATAATATCTTTACGATCTAAACGGGTGTAAATGAAGCTGGCGATCGGAAAGGTTTCTTCAAATTTTGGATCACCAAAACGCTGTAGATTGCGCAGTAAAATCAGCGTGTGCGTGTCTACAGTATAAATATGAAATAAATCATATTGCATCAAACCAATAATCTGTCCAAATGCAGGCAAATAGCGACCGAGTACGCCAAAACGTTTCATGGCTTGGAAGGTTTCATAGAGATGATGACGACCGCGAATAATCGCCATGAAGAGTGCTTTATGGGTTGGATTCTGACGGAAGGTTTCGTCAATGCCATTGGCTGCGAGCAAGATCAATCGTAGTGTCCGCGCACGAATGCCAGCGACATCATCACGACTCGCCATGAAGAAAAATAACTCTAAAATCGCACTGGGTGTTTCGGAAAAAACTTTATGGTGACGCACGGAAATTTTTTGATTGACCAGCTCAAAACGTTCGTTGAGCGGTGTGACTTTTTGCGGTGTTAATTCAGGTAATTTGGGTTCAATCGCAGTTTCAAAAAAGTAAGCCAACAGCATTTCATTAAAGGTCGAAACGCGCATCGCCGCACGATAATAATCGCGCATAAAGCGTTCGATGATTGCATTGTGATGATCACCTTCGACGGCATCATAATGCATGCGTTCAGCCACAGTGCGTTGATAATCAAACAATAATCGATTTTCATTGCGTCCTGTAATGCGATGTAAATGATGGCGAATCTGCCATAAAATATCTTCACAGGCTTCAAGTTCGGTGTATTCAAATTCACTAATAAAACCCAAGTGAACCAAGTCATATAAGCGCACCACGCGATAATAGCGCTTGGCAATCCAACCCACTTGGTTGATGTCACGCAAGCCACCGGGTGCATTTTTGATGTCAGGTTCGAGGTTGTATTCGGTGTTGTGGTGCTGGGCGTGGCGAGCGTTTTGCTCTTCCATTTTTTTGGTATAAAAATCAAAGTCAGTCCACGTTTCAGACACAATTCGACGTGGTAATAAACTCAGCGATTTATCGCCATAAATCAGTCGAGATTCCACTAGACTGGTTGCTACGGTCATGTCTTCCGCAGCTTCAATACATTCCGCAACCGTGCGCACGCTGATGCCTGGTTCAAGCCCTGCATCCCATAGACTGGATACAAATTTAGAGACTTTTTCTTCTTGCTCGGGTGTTAATGCTTGATGACTCAGAATCATCACATCGACATCGGATTTCGGTAGTAATTCTCCGCGTCCATAACCACCCACGGCAATCAGTGCGATGCCTTCATCGGTTAGACCTTGTTTCTTCCAGATTTGGGTGAGCGCATCATCAATCGCATGTGTACGTGCATGAACGATTTTACGGATCGATTCGCCACCCTCTAAGCGCTCATCAAGTTGCTGCTCAAATTTTTTACGCCACTCCACAAGACCTCGCACATGAGTGCTTTGTGCGAGAATTTCAGAGACAGAGGGGAGCTCTTTTGAGTTTGAATCATCGGGCGTGGCGAGGAGAGCAGACATAGAACGAAATCTCTCAAGACTGTTGGCGACTGTGAGTGGTATGAGGGTGTTAGACTAAATCATAACAGGAAGTTCAAGGTCATGAAGATAAAAAAGACCCTGTTTATAGGGTCTTTTTTGAGAGTTTTCGTCATCGAGAGCTAATATTAAGCTGACTAAGGATGCGGCTTGATATTTAAACCTGAAAACGTGACAAATCTTCATTTGGACGCGCGGTTAAAATCTCAATACCAGTCTCGGTCACGAGCAACGTATGTTCGTATTGCGCAGACAATTTCCGATCTTTAGTGATAACCGTCCAGCCATCATTCATCAGCGTGGTTTGCCAAACACCTGCATTCACCATGGGTTCAATCGTGAAAGTCATGCCTGCTTCAAGTTTCATGCCGGTGTTTTTCTTACCGTAATGCAGAATTTGTGGGTCTTCATGGAACACACGTCCCAAACCGTGACCACAATATTCACGCACCACGCTAAAACGTTGGCTTTCCACATAACTCTGAATTGCCGCGCCAATGTCACCCACATACGAACCGTGCTTTACAGTTTGCATGCCGCGATACATCGCTTCTTGTGCAACATTGCTCAAACGCTTTGCCAAAATGGATGGTTCGCCAATAAAGAACATCTCACTGGTATCACCATGAAAACCATCTTTGATGACAGTCACATCGATATTAATAATGTCACCATTCTTCAGCACTTTGTCGTCACTTGGAATACCATGACAGACTACATGATTCACTGATGTACAAATGCTTTTTGGAAAACCGCGATAGTTTAGCGGCGCAGGAATTGCCCCTTGAACATTGATAATATAGTCGTGGCAAATACGATCCAATTCAGCCGTGGTAACGCCTGCTTTGACATGAGGCGCGATCATTCCGAGTACTTCCGCAGCGAGCTTTCCAGCAACGCGCATTTTCTCGATATCTTCGGCTGATTTGATCAGTGATGTAGGTTGAATAAAACTGTTCATATCGTGTCAATCTGATTGGAATGTATATTAAAACATGATATAAATACGCCCCCGATTTAGCAATCAGTTTTGCACATCGTTTGGTAAGTAAATTTATTGGTGATCTTTTGATTATTAATAGGAATAAAATCAAACACTTATGTTGAATAATGCTTAAATTAGGACAATAAATCCGCACATATACCGACAATTCGTCTGGGTGCTGGATTTACGAATAAGGTGTTTTTAGAGATTTTGGCGACAAAATTTTGCAAAAACATTTTTTAATTCGTAAACCAGTGGACGAATCGGGTGTATGGAGGCCTAACCCAAACTGAAAAATGCACATCGTGCATAGGTAAATAGATATGGCATCTTATAACGTAGGAATGCGTGATCTGCTCACAGCAGGCGCTCACTTCGGTCACCAGACTCGTTTCTGGAACCCAAAAATGAAACCATTCATTTTCGGCGCACGTAACAAAATTCACATCATCAACTTGGAACACACAGTTCCAGCATTGAATGACGCTCTGAACTACGCAAACCAAATCGCTAGCCGCAAAAACAAAGTATTGTTTGTCGGTACTAAGCGTGCTGCAAGCGCAATCATCCGTGAACAAGCAATCCGTGCAGGTATGCCGTTTGTTGATCACCGCTGGTTGGGTGGTATGTTGACTAACTGGAAAACGCTCCGTCAGTCAATCAAGCGCCTCAAAGACCTCGAAATCCAATCACAAGACGGTACATTCGCTAAGCTGACTAAGCGTGAAGCGTTGGAACGTACTCGCGAAATGGAAAAATTGGAAAAATCTTTGGGCGGTATTAAAGATATGGGCGGCTTGCCTGATGCATTGTTCGTGATCGACGTTGATCATGAAGCGATTGCAATCAAAGAAGCGTTGAACCTCGGTATTCCAGTTATCGGTATCGTTGATACAAACTCAAACCCAGATGGTGTTGATTACATCATTCCTGGTAACGACGACGCGATTCGCGCTGTTACTTTATACGCAAGTGCAATGGCTGATGCGATCATCGCTGGTAAAGAATACGCGGCAACTCAAGGCAGTGCAGCAGCACGTGGCGTTGAGGCTGCTCCAGCTGCTGAAGAAGCTGCTGCTGAAACTCCAGCTGCAGAGTAATCGATTGCTGTTTACGTAGTTGCTTTTGGAAGTAGATAAGTTGAGCTGTCATCATTTTGTCTAAGTTCGGAACTACTATGAATCGGCTGTCATTAGTCTGACAGCTAAACAGCCCAATCAACTGATTGGGCTGTTTAGTTTTAATACTGATTTTAAAAAGCAAATGATTTTGAATAAGCAGGCTGTTTGATTCAGCCCATGAATTTTAAAGTTAATAGCTGCATTTAAAGCTAAAATTGAGGAAACGAAAATGGCAGAAATTACTGCAAGCATGGTTAAAGAGCTACGTGATCGCACTGGCCTTGGCATGATGGATTGTAAAAAAGCACTCGGCGAAGCGGGTGGCGACATCGAAGTAGCGATTGATAACATGCGTAAATCTGGCCAAGCGAAAGCGGCTAAGAAAGCAGGTAACATTGCAGCTGATGGCGCAATCGTTATTGCACAAGCTGAAGGTCGTGCATTGTTGATTGAAGTAAACAGCCAGACTGACTTCGTTGCAAAAGACGAAAACTTCACAGTATTTGCAAATAAAGTTGCTGAAATTGCTTTGGCAAACAATACTGCTGATGTTGCTGCAATCGCTGCATTGCCATACGGCGATGGTCAAACCATCGAAGAAGCGCGTGTTGCA
Organism: uncultured Moraxellaceae bacterium; assembly: GCA_964373145.1. Taxonomy (GTDB): domain Bacteria; phylum Pseudomonadota; class Gammaproteobacteria; order Pseudomonadales; family Moraxellaceae; genus Aquirhabdus. Next base: position 118 of record CAYJUB010000137.1, on the reverse strand, counting down.
TTGGTTCAAAAAATCGGTGAAAACATTCAAGTTCGCCGCGCTGTTTTGGTTGAAGGCGCGAATTTGGCAGTTTACCGCCACGGTCTGAAAATCGGTGTTGTTGTTGCATACACTGGTG